>JAISCK010000123.1 GCA_031265635.1 Spirochaetaceae bacterium | reverse complement strand
GCGGAACGGCGCGGGCCGGGTTCGATCCTGATCTGGCCGAGGTAGTCATTTATCCTTATTTTATAGCCCATGGGCACCAGGGTGTCGTCCAACTGCATGGCAAGGGCAATAAGTTCCTTGCGGCCTTCCACTTCTTCGGCGCGGATAAATTTTCCCCTGAGCAGAAAAGATTCTCTCGGGTCGTCAAAATCAACCCTCAGGGCCGCTTCCTTGTTTACCAGGAATTTGGAAATTCCCAGCATGATGATTTTCGCGCCGGAAAAGGAAATATCCCTCAATATGCAGCGCCGGGGAATGCCCTGGATAAAAACCGCGCTGTCCTTGGAAAGCAGTTTGAGCTTTCTGATTGATTCCACGGTAAGGAGTATGCGTTCATCTTTTCGTTTTGCCGAATTGATATTGGCATCCAGAAGCCGCCCCATGATTTCGATAAGGTCATCGGGGGGACGCTGCAAAAACTGTATCTGGAATATGGCCATGTCCTTGGAACCGGAATAGGGGGTATACCCCGCGGCCTTTGCCGAAACAAAAAAGGCCACCGGCGTATTGGATTCGCTGCTCTTGAAGCAGAAACGGAGGCTTACAAGGTTGTTGGACTGCTGTAGTTTCTGGGGCAGGCCGGAGTTGATATTAACCACAATTTTCGCGCCGGTAAACGATGAAGAATAAATAACGCAGGGCCAGAAATCTCCCACGCACTTGAGCACTACCTGCTGGGTGATAAGATTTGTTACCTGAATTATCTCTTTGCTGTATGTAACTTCTATATTTTTATAACGTTCATAATAGGCGTTGATTTTCTGGCTGGTTAATATCCCCATAACATGACTATAGATGTATTGGAGGTAAAGGTCAATTCGACGCGGCTTTTTCGGGGTGTTTTTCGCGGGCCTTACCAGAGTCCTTCCCTGGCCATTTCCTCAGATCCGGCTTTCAGGTTGTATTCAACGCGCTTAAAAACCCAGACTCCGGTCTTGAGGTCGAAAAGGGCGTACCGGGCCGCCGCGCGGTCAAGCCGGGCCGAGGTATGCCCGTCGGCGGCATCCCGGGGAAAACCCACACTGCCGGGGTTAAGCATGATTCTCAGCCCGGTTTCATTGGTATCTATGGAAAGTTCGGGGAGACCGTAGACCGCCTGGCAGGAAGGCGGACGCTTCCCGGCGTCTTTTTTGTTTCCCCCGGTTTTTACAAAAACCGACGGTATATGGGTATGGCCGAAGAGGCAGACCCTGAACGCCTCACGCTGAAAGGAATACTCCGCGTCATCTTCGGAAAGAATATAGCTCCATACGGGGCTTTCGGGGCCGCCGTGGGAAAAAACCATATCCCCCCGGTTTTTCCGGGGAAGAAGCCCGGCAAGATAGTCCCTGTTTTGCGGACTGATGCGGGCGCTGGTCCACCGCGCCGACTTTTTGGCGCGTTCCGAAAAATCATCGTAACCAAGGACCCCTCCGGCGGCGAGGTCATGATTGCCCGCGAGGACCAGGGAGCAGCTTTGGGTGGCCAGTTCCACACATTCATTGGGACGGGACCCGTAGCCGACAAGATCCCCGAGGCAGAAAATTTCGTCATATTCTCCTCGCGCCTTTTTCAAAACCGCCCGAAAAGCCGCCAGATTCGCGTGTATGTCGGAGATAACCAGGACTCGCATTTTTCCGCTGTAGTATCCTATACTATAATGAGGCTGTTTCAAAATGTCAAATTTTGAAGCATAGGCCCGGTAAGCCCTTAAGTTTTCGTACAGGCCCTGCGGCGGAGGGGTTTTGGGTAATGGCAAAACACGGAACAACCCGGCTTGTCGATCTTTTATCGGACAGGTTTGCGGGCGTATGGAAACTCCTCTCCGATACCGGCGCGTATCTTGAGCATACCGCCCTCGCGGACCAGTATGAGGAACAGTTACGGCAGTGGCGGCATGAAATATCCGGAGGGGGAATTCATCCCGACAAGGTACGGGCCGAGCTTGTTGAACTTCGCCGTCATCTCCGCCGGGCGGGGTACGACCTGAGGCTGGGCGGGCAGAAGCTCCTGTTTGACGGATTCCGCAATGATACATCCCTTGCCGAAGGCTTCAAGCGGGTAGTTCTTTTTACCGGGAAGGATCAGATTTTTTTTCTGACAGGCGAAGAAAACCATATACTGCTGGCTGATTTTCTGGAACGCACTATCGAGCGGTGGAGCGCCAGGGAAAGGATACGCATCACCGGTAAGCATTATCTGTGGTATCTGCGGCAGAGAGACGGCCTTATACTTTCAGGCTCCGATACCGAAACGCCCGATGAGTACCGCCGCATCAGGGCACTGGGTGAAGCCGATCCCTTGCTTTTTTTAAGCAAGGTACGGCTTCTGCGTTAGCGTTACGCTGGGGGCCTCAGAGCCAGACCCGGAACCCCAGTTCTCCGTTAAAGAAATGCGAGGGGAAATCCACTTCGGGCAGTACCCTGATTCCCAGGTTATAGGCAACACCGAGAAATGCTTCAAAGTGTTTGGCAAACAGGAAAGACAGCCCTACAGGCAGGCGTCCGCCCGCGGCGAGGTACATATCATCATCGAACCTCATGGCGCCGTACCCGCCCAGCCCCAGATGCCAGCCCAGATCGAATCCGCTGCCGCTGACCAGGCTGCTGTCAATGAGGTAGTAATCGCCTGTAGCCCCGGCGCCGAACACGTCATCGTGGACATTGAGGACAAAGCCCCAGAATATTGGGACGCTTGAAAGTTTCAGGGAAAGACCTATATCAAAGCCATCGCTTCCTTTGGCTTCCATGTCATAACCTGACCGGAAAAGTATGCCGATTCCGGCTCCGCCGGGATGATCCGCGAAGACACCCGCAAGGCCCACGCATAACCCGATAACAACAACCATCGTTATTTTCTTCATAACGACCTCCATGTCTCAACTATATCGATGGTGAAAAGTTATTTACAAGAAAAGTTCAAACAAAGCAATTGCTGTGCCGCAAACAGTACGCCGTATCGCGGCACACTTAAAGCGCGTAGCTGTAAAGCCGTTCTACCATGGAGGTAAGTTTATTGCCGTATTCCCGGTCACTGGCCCAGCGTCCGGTAAGGTCATGAATGGCGGGAGCCGAACCGTACTTGATCCAGCGGTAGCGGGGGTCAACCAGTTCCCTTCTGAGGGGAGCGTCCGTGGCATAGCCCTTGAGGTGCTGGACATGGGCCCTGACCCCTATGCGGGCGCTGGGAAAACGCTCGCCGGGCTGTTCCGGCCCTATGGCGCCGAGGCCGCAGAAGTTGTTCATGCCGGGAGTTACAAGCCCCCCGTAGCGGAGAAAGCCGGTCTCATGGCACATCTGGCTGAAGGCCACATCGTGGTTCACCCCTTCGGCCTCACACTCTTCAATATAAAGGACCGCGAGGTTTCTGACAAAGCCCGCTTCAGCCGAGGCGTTGTTTTTGAGGAGAAAACCGGCAAGCTGTTCAGCGCCTACCCTGCCCTTGCCCAGAAGGAGTTCAGGCGCGGGGGGTCTTTCAGGCGGATTTTCGGGGACCTTCGCCGCGCCAAGACCGGCGCAGGAAGCAAAGAGCAGCGCGCCGAATGAAAGCAAGAGCAGCGGGGTTCTGTTTTGGAAACGGATCATATCATCTGTATCGGATGTCCTTTCATTCATATTGAAGGAATTTTTCCCGGAATAAAAGCATTTTCCACGATCAAGCCGTATAGAGGGTATGGAGAAACACACACACGCCGAAGCGGCGGAGGAACAGAATTTCAGTTACAACTCCCGGGTTTGTACGGGTATTGCCGGTATACCCCTGCCGGAACGTCCCAGGGAAAGGCTGGGCCAATACGGTCCGTCGTCCCTGTCAGACGGGGATCTTCTCGCGGTGATCCTCAACAGCGGTATCAGGGGAAAAAATGTCCTTGTCCTGGCCCGGGAACTGCTCAAGTACCTTGACTGTATCAAGGGTATGCCGTCCATTCAGGATCTGGCCGGCCTGGGCGGGCTGGGCGCGTCCAAGGCCGGAACCATACTGGCCATGCTGGAATTCGGCAGGCGGCGCTGGGGTCCGACAGGAAGCAGGATAAACCACCCTTCCGACGCCTTTACCCTCATACGGCACTATGCCGACCGGAAGCAGGAGCAGTTTCTCTGCCTTTCCCTTAACGGCGCCCATGAACTGATTGCCGTCAGAATGGTTACCCTGGGACTGGTAAACAAGACCATGGTGCATCCCAGAGAGGTCTTCTCCGATCCCCTGTCGGACCGGGCCAGCGCGGTTATCGTGGCCCACAATCATCCGTCAGGACAGCTTAGTCCCTCAACAGAAGACGAGGAAATCACCAGCCAGCTCGCCGCCGCCGCCAAAATACTGGGCATACGTTTTCTTGACCATGTGATTTTTTCGGAAACCGGCTATTACAGTTTTGTCCAGAGCGGAAGACTTTCGGAAAAGGACAATGCTCCCCCGGTTCCTTATGTAATGCCGCAAGGTACCGCGTGAGGCATTGGACACAACCGCCCGCCGCGGCTTTTCCACAGGGCGGGAATGCGGTATATTTTACTATAGGGGTTATATTATGGAGACAACACAGGCAACAGGAGAGGGGCTGACCTTCGAGAAGGTCTGGGCAGCCATACAAGAATCCAACCGGCGGATGGAGGAAACTGACCGGCTAATAAAAGAAACCTCCCAACAGATGAAAGAAACCGACAGGCGGATGGAAGCCGCGGACGAGAAACTCCGGGAGCAAATGAAGGAAACCGACCGGCGGGTCGGGGCGATTACCAATCGTTTCGGCGAAATGGTTGAAT
Organism: Spirochaetaceae bacterium; assembly: GCA_031265635.1. GTDB lineage: Bacteria > Spirochaetota > Spirochaetia > Treponematales > Breznakiellaceae > JAIRTD01. The sequence continues at coordinate 5,719 of JAISCK010000123.1, read as the reverse complement.
ATATGATTATCCCCAACCTGGTAGCGAAATTCGAAGAACTGGGCTTTACCTTTACCAGGGCAAACCGCACCGAAATCAAGGACAGGAAGCATAACCTGTTTTTGGAAGTTGACGCGCTCCTGGAAAACGGCGACAAGGTGATGGCCGTCGAGATCAAAACCAAGCCCAACAGTGACGACATAAACGGCCACATTGAGCGAATGGGAAAACTGCGTACCTACGCCGATTTGCATGACGACAGGCGCGTATACCTGGGCGCCGTCGCCGGGGTGGTTTTCAGCGAAAGCGAAAAGATCGCCGCCCTTAAAAAGGGGCTGTATGTGATTGAGCCTTCAGGCGACACCTTTGCCATTACCGAACCGAAAGGCAGCTATCACCCCCGCGAATGGTAAGCCGTTCCCAAATAACGCCGGGGGCCCTGGGGAATCTTTGCGTCCTGCCGTAATTGCCTTAGCGGGAAAAGCGGAGTATACTTGAATCCTGGAGGCGTATATGCGGAAAAAATATTCTGTTCTGGTTATCGCGGGGCTGTTGGTTCTGTCCTTTTTGACAGGCTGCGCTTCCGCCAACTATAACCGCGATCTGGTGATGGGAATAGTCTGGCAGCAGCAGTCAGGGGAATATCCGGCCCTTTGCTACCAGGCTTTTAACAGCGGCAAGGAATACGTCATGACCCTTTCCGGGCAGGGAAGAACCGCGGCGGTTCTTGATATTGACGAGACCGTGCTGGACAACAGCAAGTACGCCGCCTGGATGGTCGTGTCAGGCAAGCCCTGGAGCGCCGAAGCCTGGGAACAGTGGTGTAATGCCGCTTCGGCCCCGGCGGTTCCGGGGTCCCTTGATTTTGCCAATTTTCTCAGCGCCAGAGGCATAGAAGTGTACTATGTTTCCAACCGGCCGGCGTCAACTACCGGCAGCACCATAAGCAACCTGAAAGACCTGGGCTTTCCCAACGCGGACCAGGACCATGTGATGCTTCAGGAAGATACTTCCGACAAGGCTCCCAGGCTTGGGGCCATACGTTCCCAGGGCTATGAGATAGTGCTTCTTGCCGGGGACAGTCTTGAGGATTTTGAAAGTTTTACCCGAAGGTGGCCCGACACGGAGCGGCGTACCTGGGTTGATTCCCAGATCGAAAAATTCGGCGTCTACTGGCTTGTGCTGCCCAATTCGGTATACGGGACCTTTGAGTCGGCCATCAGGGACGGGTATTACGGCCTCTCTGCCAAGGAAAAAGCCCAGGCGCGCCTTGACGCGATTGAAGCCTGGAAGCCCTAATTTTCGGGTTTTCTCTTGAATATCCTGTTCCGGGCAAGCCTTCTTGTTCTCGGCATGGGGCTCTGGCCCCTTTCGGTCAGCGGCGATACGATTCAACAGCTTGAAGGTACGGGCCTCGCGGTGGCAAGCGATCCTCCGGGAGCGTCCGTATACCTTGACGGCATAAAAGAAGGCATAACGCCCCTTGTGCTGCCGGTGCTTCCCGCCGCCTCATATACAATACGGCTTTCCAAAGAAGGCTATTTTGACCGGGAACTGCGGGTAACCGTACCCAGGGAGGGGCGGCTTTCAATATCCCTGAACATGGAAAAGGCCGCCGGAAACCTTTTGCTGCGCGTCAGGTCTTCGGGGGCCGGGGAGCTTCCTCTTAACCCCCTCGTCTATGTTGACGGCGTACTCATGCCGGGCCCTGTTCTTGCCCTCAATGAGGGCAGCCACTCGGTGCGCGTGCGGGCCTTTGGCTGGGAGGATGTATACGCTGTCGTGTATGTCAAAGCCAGGGAGACCAGGGTCCTGGAGGCGGTTTTTTCCCCGGCGCCCTTCGGCATACGTTCCGTCAGCCCGGGCCGCCGGCGTTTTAATCCGGACGATTCCGGCAGCCTGGGAAGTACGACCTTCTCGTTTGAAGTCAGCGCCCCGGGCAGGGGGACCTTCCTTGTCCTGGACCATGAGGGGCAGACACGCTTTCGCCGGGAACTGGGGCCCTTTACAACATGGTCCCAGTCCGTATCCTGGGACGGCAGGGACCAGAAGGGGAATATACTTCCCGACGGAAGCTATACCCTGCGGATCGAGGCGGAGGACCCGGCCGGGACCGCTGTAAGCGCCGCCCTTGAAGCGGAACTGGATTCTTCCTTTCATATTATTCCTTCCCAGACAAGCGCCGCCGTACCGGGCCTGAGCTGGGCGCCCGGCGCCCGTCTCAATCCGCCCCCTTCCTGGCAGGTAGAGGGAACCATGCTTTTCGGCAAGCCTGTCCGTGAGGAAGCCTGGCAGTCCCTGCCCTTTGCCGTCTCCCTCAGCGCAAGCGTCTTTGAGCGTCTTGAAATAGGCGCCGCGGTAAACATGACGCCCCGCTTTGAGGGAAAGACGCCTTTTTCTCCGGGGCTTTCGCTCAAGCTGGGCATACTCGGCGCGGGAGGCCGGACCGCCCCGCTGGGTCTTGCCCTGGGGCTGCGTTACGGCTTTTCTGACGGGGAAGAACTGAGCCCCTTTGGGCTTCCTTCGGGCACCGAGTTCTTTCTTCCCTTTTCTGTTGAATCGGACCGCCTGTTTGCCAAAACCACGGTCAGCCTGCTTCTTGTTCCGGCCCTGTGGTTCAGGGAACTGTCAAAAAGCCCTCTCGGCGTTGTTTCAGGCGGCCTGGCGTTCCGCCGTTCTCCCCTGAGCGCCGGGCTTTCGCTGCGCGCCGAGTCTCCTTTCGGTTCCCCCCGGCGGGTCATGGCCGGCGGGGAAATCAAATTTTTTCCGTCCATGGTGGTGTTCAGCCTTTCGGGCGGCGTCTGGTTTGAATCCTCCCGCCGGGGTTTCTACGGCGGCATAGGCATAGGAGTGATAAACTAGGGTTCGATTCCCCTTTGGACTTTCAAATTTTAGTGCAAATTTTCCGGGGCAGGTGTAAAATAGTTTAGCCAGGAGGAGCGGCTTGACCGTCCTCAAAACAGGAGGATATATGGCTGAGAAGTTTTTTCTCTTTGTACCTGTTGGATCTATTTTGGCGCTGATTTTTGCCTTTTATCAGGCCAGAAAAGTATTGGGCTTTTCTCAGGGGTCGGAACTGATGATAAAGATTTCCGCTTCCATACGGAAAGGCGCCAACGCCTACCTCAAAAGGCAGTACACCGGAGTGGGCATTTTCTTTGTGTTTATGTTTGCGGTGCTGGGAGTCATGGCCTTTCTGGGCTTTCTTACCCCCTTTGTTCCCTTTGCCTTTATCACCGGGGGCTTCTTTTCCGGCCTTTCGGGTTTTATCGGCATGAGGATCGCCACCGCGGCCAATGCCCGGACCGCCCAGGCTTCTTCTGAAAGTTTGAACAGGGGCCTCAGGGTTGCTTTTTCCGCCGGTTCGGTTATGGGTTTTACCGTTATAGGGCTGGGTCTTCTGGACCTGTCTATATGGTTTTTCCTTTTGAAGTATGTCTTCTACGCGAACCTTGCCAGAGACAGCGCCCTCCAGATAAACGCCATTTCTTCGGCGATGCTTACCTTTGGCATGGGGGCGTCCAGCATGGCGCTTTTTGCCCGCGTAGGCGGCGGTATTTTTACCAAGGCCGCCGATGTGGGAGCGGACCTTGTCGGCAAGGTCGAGGCTGGCATTCCCGAAGACGACCCACGTAATCCGGCGGTTATCGCCGATAACGTAGGCGACAATGTGGGCGACGTGGCGGGCATGGGAGCGGACCTCTACGAATCCTATGTGGGTTCCATTGTGGCGACCATAGCGCTCGCGGTTGCCGCGGGCTACAATTTTGGCGGTGCCGCCGTTCCCATGATGCTTGCCTCGGTAGGAACCCTGGCTTCGATAATAGGAACCTTTTTTGTGCGCTGCGGGGAAAAGACCGACCAGCGCCTGCTCCTGGGGGCCCTTCGCCGGGGAACCTATATTTCATCGGCCCTTATCATCATCGCGTCTTTCCCGGTCATTTACTTTGCCCTGGACTGCGCCCAGTACCCCGAGCGCATGGGCGTGTATGCCGCGGTTCTTTCGGGCCTCTTTGCGGGGGTTCTCATCGGATTTTTTACCGAATATTTTACCTCTTCTTCCTATAAGCCCACCCAGGAACTTTCGGGCGCGAGCCTGACCGGCGCGGCCACAATCATCATCGGCGGTATTTCGCTTGGTATGCTGTCAACGTTTCTGCCGGTTGTCATTGTCGGCATATCCGTCCTGGTAAGTTTTTTCGCGTCAGGCGGCGCGGCGAATTTTTCCCAGGGCCTTTACGGAGTCGGCATTTCCGCGGTAGGCATGCTGTCCACCCTGGGTATCACCCTGGCTACCGACGCCTACGGTCCTGTGGCGGATAACGCCGGCGGCATAGCGGAAATGTCCCGCCTTTCAGCCGCTGTCCGGGAGCGCACCGACGCCCTTGATTCGCTGGGAAACACCACGGCGGCCACCGGCAAAGGTTTTGCCATAGGCTCCGCGGCGCTTACCGCCCTTGCCCTGATTGTGGCCTACATCGACGAAATAAAACTGAAAGCGCCGGACTTTTTGTTCGACCTTTCTATCGTGAATCCCCCGGTGCTTATCGGGCTTTTTATGGGAACCATGCTGCCCTTCCTGTTCTCGGCCATGACCATGCGGGCCGTAGGCCGGGCCGCCCAGAACATTGTGTATGAAGTGCGCAGGCAGTTCAGGGAGATTCCGGGCCTTATGGAAGGCACGGCTGACGCGGATTACGCGACATGCGTGGACATTTGTACCAGGGGCGCCCAGAAGGAAATGATAGCCCCGGCGCTCATGGGCATTGTTTCTCCCATAGTGGTGGGCATGGTCCTCGGTGTAAACGGCGTGGCGGGTATGCTTGCCGGGGCCACGACATCGGGCTTTGTGCTTGCCATAATGATGGCCAATGCCGGCGGCGCGTGGGATAACGCGAAGAAGCATATTGAATCGGGTGTACACGGCGGCAAGGGTTCCGATCCCCACAAGGCGGCCGTAGTAGGCGACACCGTGGGTGATCCCTTTAAGGACACTTCAGGACCTTCAATCAATATACTTATCAAGCTGCTTTCCATGGTGTCCATTGTCTTCGCGGGTATCATACTCAAGTTTTCGATTTTTTAGAATTTGTAAAGAATACTAAGGCTTGTTCGGGAATCCAGACGGGTTGCCGGACAAGCCTGTTACCGTTTCAGGGTCAGGAACACCACAGGAGAAAACAATGGGTCACATTATTTATATAATTATACCGATATTAGTATTTATCCTCTTTTACGCGACAAGACGGGAAGTAAAAGCCGCGGAAAAAAACATGGATTTGGACCATTTTACTGTTACTCAATCGAAAATATTTTTAGTTGTTGGAATAATTTGCGCGATTGTCTTTTTTGGTTTTCTTGTACTTGCGATATTTTTTTCAAATGATACGGCGGCATGGTGGGTTTATCTTGGTTTATCTTTATTTTTTTTATTTGGACTTGGTTTAGCAATATATTGCGCAACATGGAAATTAGAAATCAATAATGAACAAATAACATACTGTCCCTTTATCGGGATTAAAAAACAGTATGAAATTCAAAATATAACAAAAATAAAAATTAAATCCCAACAATGGATTAAAGCATATTCGGGAAACAAATGTACATTCAAAGTTGACTGGAATTGCAGGGGGTATAATATTCTTATTGAACGATTACAGAAAGAACAAATCGCGGATGAATAGGCTTGCTCAATATAAACAACATACCCCGCCCTGAATGGCGCAGGGTATGTTGTTCT
>JAISCK010000101.1 GCA_031265635.1 Spirochaetaceae bacterium | reverse complement strand
CTTGCGGGCCGATAACGCCAGAACCATTTACACCGGTTCGTACCGGCTTAACGGGGACGCCCCGGCGGTAGTGTTAAGCAACAGAAAATTGATTTTCTACAGTACCACGACCAGGGGAAGCCAGGAGGGAAGCAGGCCCAATGTAAGCGCCAGGGGCTTTACCGTTACCAAGACATCCTGGAATGAAAAGTGGTGCAAGACCTACATCAATCCCCTTTCAGGCGACAGAAGTTTTGCCGCGCCCCTGGGCCTGACCCTGGAAATCGTTCCGGTAACCAATCCGGCCGATATAACAAGCGGCAGACCGGCTGTTTTCAGGGTTCTCTACAGGGGCCAGCCTCTGCGGAACGCGACGGTAAACGCGACTTACCAGAACTTCAATTCAAGAGAACAGGAAGCCTATGCCGTAACGACAACAAGCGATTCCGGCGGCCAGGTAAGCATTACCCCTAACGAGCGGGGAATATGGATGGTCCAGGTCGGACATACCGCGTCTGTAAGCGGCAATCCGAACTACGACGAAGAATCCCTTAAATCCATCGTGGTGTTTACCGTTAAATGAAAGTGAATATCCCGCGGCCCCTGCTTGCCCTGGGGATGCTGTTTCTGGCCGGAGCGCTTTACCCCCACGGGGTAGAGACGGAAGTGTTCTCCGCCCCGGCCTCTGTTGTCCGTTTTTGGTACAGCACCGGCGAAGCTATGGCATACGCGGATGTAAAGGTCTTTTCTCCCGCGTCGCCGGCGGTAGAAACCATTGCGGGCTGGACAGACAGGAACGGCTGTTTTTCCTTTGTCCCCGATGAAAGCGGCGAGTGGAGGGTCGAGGCCGAAGACGGGCAGGGACACAAGGGCGTGATTGACCTAAACGCGGAAAAAGGCGAATCAGGCCGCATAAAAAAAACCGCCGGAAGCGGACCGCTGTGGCTGCGTATATTCCTTGGTTTGAGCCTTATTTTGAATATTTTCGCCGCGTACAATTTTATTTTGAAGAAGACCTCGCCGGGGAGGGCCGCTTCTTATGCACATCAGTGAGGGCGTTCTGTCCGCGCCACTTATCGCCGCCGGCTGGGGCCTTGCCGCCGCCGGTCTCGGCGCGGGCCTTAAAAAAACCGCCCCGGACAAGCTGCCCGAAACAGCCCTGGTTTCAGCGGCCCTGTTTCTTGTTTCCCTGGTTCATGTGCCCCTGGGGCCTTCCAGCATACACTTGACAGTCCTTGGCCTTGCGGGAATGCTGCTCGGCTGGAGCGCCGTACCGGCGCTTTTTACCGCGCTGCTGCTGCAAGGACTCCTCTTGCAGTTCGGGGGGCTGCTTTCCCTTGGGGTGAATACCACGATAATGGGGAGCGCCGCCCTTGTTGCTTTTTTCGTATGGCGGATTTTTCCTGAGCGCCTTTACCTGGCTGCGGCTTTCAGCGCCGGTTTTATCGCGGTTATCGTTGGTTCAGCCCTGGTAACCCTGTCCCTTTTTCTCAGCGCAAAGGATCTTTCTTCCACGGCGTTCCTTGTTTTCGCGGCCAATCTGCCCCTTGCCGTGGTAGAAGGAATCATCACCCTGTTTTGCGCGGCTTTTTTGAAGCGCCTTTTGCCCCGTTATGTATCCAAACAGTCTTGCGTTTAACCATGACCCTTTGAAAACCAGCGACGCCCGCTGCCGCCTGGCGGCGGGGGCTGTTTTCATTATGGCGGTGATACAGGTATCGGCTTTTTGCCTGCTCATTGGCGTCATACCGGTTTTGTTTCTTGCGTTGGCGCGGGACGGCAAAACAGTGATGCGCCGCATGGTCCGCGTCAATGTATTTTGCCTGATGCTTTTTGTTACCATGCCGCTGGGCGGGGAAAGCGCGCTCAAAGCGGCGCTGTATACCCTGCGCGTAAACGCGGCGGCCCTGGCGTATATGTTTTTCGTTATACCCATGAACATGGGCGTCATCGCTTCTGCCCTCCTTGCGTTAAAAGTTCCCCCCAAACTGGCCGCCCTCCTTGTCCTTTGCTACAGGTATATTTTTGTCCTGTATGAAAGAGTCTTCGTGGCAATACTGGCGATGCGCCTGCGCCGGCCCCGGCAGGGAACCCTTGCGGCCTGGCGTTCCTATACGGCGGTTTTTTCATCGGCCCTGGCAAGCGCCGTACTCCGTTCAGAAAAAGTCTCCGCGGCGATGCGTCTCAGGGGTTTTGACGGCTCTTTCCCCATTACCACAACTTTCAAATGGAAGGCACAAGACAGTCTGCTTTTGGCCGCCGTTATGCTCCTCTCCGTACTGCTCTTTTTTCTTGACGCGGGGCCGCTTTGGAACAAGTAAAGGTTGAAAGCCTGTCGTATGCGTATGACAAGGCAAAGGTCCTTCAAAATATCAGCTTTTCCGTGGAAAAAGGTTCCTGCGTATGTATTGCCGGAGCCAACGGGTCGGGAAAATCAACGCTCCTCGAACTGCTGGCCTCCTGCATGAAGCCTTCATCCGGTTCAATAACAATAGGCGGCGGACACAAGACGGGCCTTGTGTTTCAGAATCCTGACAATCAGTTTTTCATGCCGAGCGTCTGGGAGGATGTTGCCTTTGGCATAATGAAGAAGGGAGTCCCGCCTGAAACAGGCAGGGAAAGGGCGCTCCAGGCGCTGCGCCTGGTTGACGCCGAACATCTTGCCGCCCGGGCGCCGTACAGGCTTTCAGGCGGCGAAAAGCAGAGGGCGGCCATAGCGTCAATCCTCATCATGGAACATGAAGTTTTGCTGCTGGACGAACCTACTGCTTCCCTTGACCCAAGGGCCCGCAGAAATATCATCACGCTGATAAAGGGACTGGACCGCACAAGGATAATCGCCAGCCATGATCTTGACATGATCCTTGATATAGCCGACCGCGTTATCTTTCTGCATAACGGGGAACTGTCCGCCCAGTCTCCTGTTCCCGGCCTGCTCCTTGACCAAGGCTATCTGCAAAGCATAGGCCTGGAACTGCCTTTGGGCCGGACTTCCGCCTGAGACATGAGGAAAGGCGCGGCGCTTACTCGCGCACATGCTCCTCGCTGAGGCCAAAACTTTCCTCGCCGTGACGGTCTTCTTCGCCCGCGGGTTCAACATGAACCATGATGTCGTAGACATTGTCAACACGTTCTTTGATGGCCTTCTCTACCTCGGTGGCGATATGGTGGGCCTTCTTCACCGTAAGGGCGGGGTCAACTTCAATATCAATATCAATGTCCCAAAATCCGCCTATGCGGCGCATGCGGGTGCGGTGGGGATTACCCGCGCCCTCAACCTGCCTGACCGCCTCAAAGACTTCCCGGTACGGTTCGGTCCCGCTGGTTCCGTCCATGAGTTCCACATTGACCTCTATAAAGATGCTTATGGAAGATTTGATAACCCAAAAGCCGACCAGTATTGCCGCTATGGAATCAATGGCCGCTATGCCGGTGGCAATGGCCGCAACAAGGCCGGCAAGGACCCCCGCCGAAATGATGACATCCGATGCCATGTTTTTCGCGTTGGCCCTGAGCATGGCCGATTTGCCCTTTTTCCCCAGGACAAACTGGCTTACGGCAAGAAGCAGTTTTCCGCATATCGAGACGCCGGTCGCGACAAGGGCCGGGAGGCCGGGGGTTTCGAGACGCGAGCCGGAAAGGAGGTTTGTTCCGGCCTTGAGTATAAGCTGCGCCCCGGCGAAAAAAAGTATGAAGGAAAGCAACGCGGTAGCCACAGTCTCTTCCCTGCCGTGGCCCCAGGGATGGTTCGTGTCGGCGGGCCGGGCAATGATACGCGCCACAACCAGGGACATGATTGCGATAAGCACGTCGATTGACGAATCAATGCCGTCGCCCACAACGGCAAGGCTCCCCGCCCTGAGACCGATGACAATTTTTACCGAGGCGAGGACCGCGTTTCCAACAAGGGCAATGACAGAGGCCAGGCGTATAAGAGCGGCCCTGGACATCCTGTCCACGGCGTTTTTTGGTTCAACCTTGTTATGTGTCATGATTGGAAAGTACCAGCCGCCTGTAGGTTTTTTCATCAATGGGGTAGAACCGTACCATAAAGAACGCCCCGCACAGCGCGAGGGCCGGAAGGGGGCCGATGATGATTCGTATAGCCAAAAGGGACCCGGCCCCCTGGACCGCTCCGGCGCTGTAAGCGCCCAGGCCAAGCACCAGGCCGGAGAGGGAAAAGGCCAGCGCCGTACCCAGTTTGGACACAAAGGTCCATATACCGTAGTAGGCCCCTTCCTTGCGCTCACCGCTTGCCGCCGCGTCAAACTCTATGGCGTCGGGAACCATAGCGAAAGGCGCGACATAGCTAAAGCCTACGCCTATTCCCGCCAGGACCATGAGGCCCATAAAAAACCGCGTTCCCAGATCGTGGCCCAGAAAGAAGATAAGCATACAGCACAAAACGAGTATGCCAAAACAGATTTGGTAAGTTTTCTTTTTTCCTATATATTTTGAAACCAGTACCGACACGGGAATAAAAATCATGGCTACAAGGAGGAGCAGCCCCATCGCGGCATAGGCGAGATCTTCCCTTCCGTACATATATTTGACATAGTACACCAGTATGCCCTGGAGAAAAGTAATCCCCATGATATGAAGCGCGTAGGTCAGGAGGAGAAACACAAAGGGCCGGTTGCGGAACACGGCGCCGTAAGTGGCAAAGAACCCTTCGACAGGATAATCAGCGCTGCTGTGCCGCTTTTCCCTGGTTCCGAAAAAGGTGATCAGGGTGGTAACCATGATGAGGCCGCCCAGCATGGCGCCCAGGGCCGAAAAGCCAGCGCGCCTGCCGGGAAAGCGTTCCACAATGGGCTGCACCGCCGCCGCGCCTATGAGGGTCCCAAAAACCGCGAAACCAAAACGGTAACCGTTGAGGCTGGTCCTTTCGTGATAATCGCCAGAAAGCTCCGGTGTCAATGAAGAATACGGTATGTTGATGATGGTCCCCGCCGTATTAAGGAGAACCAGCGCCCCCGCGGCCCAGATCACAAGCAGCACGGGATTACTGGTAGAAGGGCTGGTAAAAAAGAACCACATGGCCAGCGCCATAGGCAGCGCGCCAAAGAGAAGATAGGGCCGCCTTCTTCCCCAGGGTGAACGGGTACGGTCGGAAACATAGCCCATAAGGGGATCGGTCACCGCGTCCCAGACTTTGCCAATCATAATCGCAAATCCGGCCCACCACGCCGCAAGTCCCACAACATCGGTGAGGTAATTGAGGCTCCAGAAACCGATAACCGTAAAAAAAAGATTGCCCCCAAGGTCGAAAACCCCAAACCCCAGTTTCTGCGCCATGCTGAGTTTTTTAGCAGCCATACATCCCCGTCCCGGACCAGTATTACATTAATCAAGCATAAAGATTTTTGTTGCCTTTTGCCATAGCCCCGGTTCAGTTTGCCGTCCGCCCCTGTGTGCGGGGGCAGGGCGGGAAAGGTCATTGCCCGGCAATCTTATTGACGATCTCCAAATCCAGCCCGGTAATCCCGCTGACATCCTCCGGGGACAGTCCCCTGGCCAGGGCATTCCTGGCAATTTCTTCCCGGCCCTCTTCTTTGCCTTCCTCCCGGCCTTCCAGCTTGCCTTCTTCACGACCCTTTTCCAGACCTGTTTCAAGGCCTGTTTCCAAGCCTTCTTCATAACGGACGGCCAGCGCGTCGTCCCAGTTCCATTCGGTTAATAACATGTTCATTACCTCCGAACTATGTCGTTCCAGAAATTCTTTCAATATGTCATGTTCGCGGCAGTATTTTATCGCCGCCTTCATCGCTTCCTCTTTGTTACCAAGTTCCTTCTCGTACTCCCGCACCCTGGCCACAAACGCGCTGTACCCATTCAATACCGTACAGCGCCTCACTATCTCCTCATTCCTTCCCTCGTTTATGTTAATCACCCGGACAGCCAGGTCAAGGGCGGGGTTCTCTTTCCCGGACAGCCCCAGGGAAGTAGGGTCAGGAAATAAGTCGGACAGGCGCAGTACCTGCTCGTCGGGGTAGGGGGCCGTGCCGTTATACAGCACGAAAAACTCGGGCCGGGGTATCGTAAGCGCCCTGCTCGCGTACAGGTTTTTATCACCCAGTATCTTTTCATATACACGGGCTATGTACATCAGCAGCCGCAGGGCCATGTTGGGGTTGATGGTACTCTGGTGTTCAACCAGGAGGACCAGTATGTCCCCTACCGTGAAGGACAGATCATTGACCCGGTCCAGGAAAAGCACGTCCTGCAGGGTGTTGATAGTAACCGGCACGTCGGGGGGCAGGGTAACGCCTTCCAGGGCCTCGTACAACTCCCGCAAGGAAGCGGGGTCACTAAAGAGAAAGGAAAACACGCTGTCTTTATACTTGGTATTGGCGCTCATGCTGTCTTCACTATACGGCACTTTGCCGCTTTTTTCAATATAGAGGCGATTTCAAAAGGTCAGATTTTGAAATCGTAACTTTAGATTTAGCCATACATCCCCGTCCCGGGCCAGCGTTAAATCTCCGTTAAATCCGCGTACTCTAAAACCGGCATAAAGATTTCTGTTGCCTTTTGCCATCGCTCTTTGTATACTGGTTTCTAACAGTCCCGGATACCCGGATGTTCCGGGGAGACTGCAAAAATGGAGGGTAAAATGAATAGGTATGTACGGTACGCGGGCGCGGTTCTTGGGTGTATCCTGGGGGCGCTGGTTCTTTCCTGCGGGGGCGCCAAGTCCAATAAGCTCATGGTGTATGCGGCGCTGAACGAGGATGAAGTTGGAACGATAGTCGAAAAATTCAAGGCTGATACCGGTATTGAGATTGAATATATTCTGGGCGGCGCGGGTGATATGTCCGCCAGGGTACAGGCGGAAAAGGCGTCTCCCAACGCGGATATACTGGTGGGCGGTTCGGTGGATATCTACGGCCCTCTGGCCCAGGACGGCCTTTTTGAGCCGTATGATTCTCCCAACAACGATAGTCTGGATGCCCGCTTTAATGATCCCAACCATCTTTGGCAGGGATGGTATATGGGTGTTCTCGGCCTTGTGATCAACCGCGACCGTTTTCAGGCGGAACTTGCTTCCAAGGGCCTGAAGTATCCGGTAAGCTGGGATGATCTTCTTGATTCCCGGTACTACAATGTGTTTGTCAGCTCTAACCCGGTAACCGCCGGCGGGGCTTACATTTTTGCCGCCTGCCAGATTTTCCGCCTTGGCGAAGCGGGGGCCTGGGACTATTTTAAGGCTCTGGACAGGAACGTGCATCACTATTACCGGGGCGCGGGTGAGTGTATACTTCCTGTAGCCACAGGGGAATTTATCATCGGTATGAGCTGGGTGCATGACATTTACAAGCAGGTCAAGGCCGGGTATCCTATTGATGTTGTGATTCCGCAGCAAACCGCTTACGAGATAGGCGGCGTTGCCGTGGTAAAGGGCGGCAAAAATACCGAGAACGCCAAAAAATTTGTTGACTGGCTTCTCACGGAACCTGTGGGTCGGATGAACACGACAAATTCAAACCGTTATTCGGTGCTGGCGTCGGTGCCTTCTCCCGAGGGTCTGCCTACTCTTGACGAGGTAAATTTGGTGAACTATGACCGGTCCAGGGCCTCGGATATGAAAAACGCCGTGGTCGAGCAGTTCGACAGGGATATTGTCTCCAGACGCCAGTAACGCCGCCGGTATTCAGGAGGAACGTCATGCCTTTCATCACGGCAGGTGAACGCTTTAAGGAATTCAAGCGGCTCCGCAACGAGCCGCTGCTTTTGGCGCTTATTCTCGCGGTTATCGCCTTTACCTGCTACTTTGTGGTCTGGCCGGTGTGGCGGCTCATTACTATAGCCGAATTCTCCGAATACAGTGTGCTGCTCCGCACTCCCCGCTGGATACGGGCCCTGTGGAACAGCCTCTACATGATGGTGGTTTCGACGGTCTCCTGTACGGTTGTAGCCTTTATTTTCGCGTATACGATTACGCGGCTTGATGTCCCCTTAAAAAAACTGTTTCGCTTTATCGCCCTTTTGCCGGTGGTATCTCCGCCTTTTATCGTGGCTCTTTCCTATATTTTGCTTTTCGGGGTCCAGGGCCTGGTTACCAAAAAACTCCTGGGGCTTCAAACCGACATATACGGGCGCTTCGGTCTCTGGATAGTGCAGACGGTTACGTTTTTTCCCTATGCCTTCTCGGTCATATACGGGGTAATCAGCAAAATATCGCCCAATCTGGAATATGCCGCCTACAATATGGGCGCGTCCCGGCTCAAGGTGTTCAAAGATGTGCTGTGGCCCCTGTGCCGTCCCGGCGTTGCAGGCGGCGGGCTGATGGCGGCCATTCAGGTTCTTACCGATTTCGGCAACCCCATAATGATAGGCGGCGATCTTGCCCTGCTTCCGACCGAGGCGTACATGCAGGTTGTGGGCTGGTATGATATGAAGACCGCCGCCATTCTGGCCGTGCTGCTTCTTGTCCCTTCCTTTATCATTTTTATCATACAGCGTTTCTGGGTAGGAAAGCGGTCTTATGTTACCATTACCGGCAAGGAGGTTTCCCTCGCGCCCTATCCGCCCCATCCCCTGGTTAAATGGGGCATGTTTGCCTTCTGTCTTTTCATTTCGCTTTTTGTGCTGCTTGTGTACGGGACTCTCTTTTACGGTTCTTTTGCCAAGACCATAGGCTATGACTGGAGTTTTACCGTCGCAAATTATTCTTATGTGTGGGAAAAAATAAACCAGATTATCAACAGCATACGGTTTTCCGCCATATCGGCCCTCTGCGCCGCCTTTCTTGGCATGATACTGGCCTATATCGTTCATAAAAAACAGGTGGGCATAAACCGTTTTTTGGATTTTCTCGCGGTGGTTCCTTCCGCCGTTCCGGGAATGTTTTTGGGACTGAGCTATGTCATAGCGTTTAACACGCCGCCCCTCAAGCTGACCAATACAAGTTTTATCATGGTGCTGGCCCTTATGTTCTGGAACCTTCCTACCTGTTATTCGGCAAGCGTCGCCGGCATACAGCAGATAAGCAATTCGGTCGAAGACGCCGCGCTGAATCTTGGGGCAGACAGTTTCCGCAGTTTCAGGGATGTCATGCTTCCGCTTTTAAGGATACCGTTTATTTCGGGTTTTGTGCTGTCGTTTCTCCGCTCGGTTACCTGCCTGAGTGTAATCATTTTTCTTTATGCCCCTTCTACGGCAGTAGGAACCGTAGCGGTTCTCGGTCTTGTCTCCTACGGTCAATGGGGCGCGGCGGCGGGCTTTACCGTTGTACTTATTTCCATTGCTTTCGCGGTACTGTACGCAGCCGACGCGGTTCTTAAAAAACTCGGGGCCAGTCTCAACCTGTTATAGGAGTATGTTGTGAATGAAAAATACATTGAATTCCGGAACATAACAAAACGCTTTGACGCTGTTACCGCTCTGGATAATATATCCCTTTCCATACCCCAGGGCTGCTTTATGACCCTTTTGGGGCCTTCGGGCTGCGGCAAGACTACCCTGATGCGGCAGTTGGCGGGTTTTTCCGAACCTGACTCAGGCGACATCTACCTTAACGGCCGCAGGGTCAACGGGCTCCCGCCATACAAGCGGGGGACGCCGCTGGTGTTTCAGGAATACGCCCTGTTCCCCCATATGACGGTATACGAAAACATCTCCTACGGGTTAAGGCTCAAAAAGACAGAACGCCCGGCCCTTGATGAAAGCGTCGCCAGGATGCTTGAGACTTTCAATCTTAAAGGTATGGAAACCCGCTTTCCCCGCCAGCTTTCAGGCGGCCAGCAGCAGCGGGTAGCCTTTGCCAGGGCGCTGATTATGGGACAGGAGGTGCTGCTCCTTGACGAGCCGCTCTCAAACCTTGACGCCAAACTCAGGGTAGAAGTACGGGAAGAACTCAGGCAGATACAGAAGAGCCTTGGCATAACGGTAATCTATGTAACCCATGATCAGGACGAAGCCCTCTCCATGTCTGATCAGATTGCCGTCATGAAACTCGGCAGGATCATGCAGGTAGGAAGCCCCTGGGAGATTTATTTTCGCCCGGCCAACCTCTTTGTCGCTGATTTTGTGGGCGCCGTAAATCTCCTTCCGGTTACCGTAACCGGCGCCGGAGGAGAAGGACTGGAAGCGGTCTGGCATGACCAGCGTATAACGGTTCCCGGTGTATCGGGTTTCAGTCCCGGCGAGGCGGCCCTCTTTATGCTGCGTCCCGAATCCATAGTGATAAGGGCCAAAGCCCCGTCAGGCGAAACTTCCCGCTCAGGGGGAAAACTCAGCGGCGAAGTGACGTTCTCAAGTTTTTTGGGCCGTTACATACGGTACTGGGTAAAGTGCGGGGAAACGGACGGCAAAGAACTCACCCTTGTCATTGACGATGCCAATCCCGGCATAAACGGACCCATTTCGGGCCAGGTTGAATTAACCCTTGATACCCGGAAACTGCATGTGCTCAAGGCGGAAGCCTGATCCCCTGTACATGGTATGCTGCTTGTTGATTTTATCAATGTAGGATACGGCGACGCCATTCTGGCAAGGGAATATGAGGGCGCGAGGCTCCTGTTTACCCTTCTCGTTGATACCGGCGACTGTAACACGGGCTCTCCGGCGGGACCTTCGCGGCGTATCAGCGCCGCCGCATTCTTAAAGCGCGAAGGAGTTAGGCGCATAGACCTCCTTGTGCTTTCCCACCTGCATCTTGACCATGCGGGAGGAATGTTCTCCATCTGCGATCAATTTGAAGTAGGGGAATTCTGGACCAACTGTCTTCCCGGCAAAGACCTCCGGGACCGGCGTCTGTCCGGCCGCTATGACGGGGGAATCAATAACCTCATCAATTCACTTACTATCTATACCAAAGCGCTCAAGTCTTTTGACCGTAAAGGCGTTCCCCTGCGGCCTCTGGGCGGCAAAACAGAGGAACTGTCCCGTTTACTTACCGGAAAACTTGGCGTAGGCTGTTTCTTCGCCGAAGCCGGGCTTTACCGGGAGCAGGACGCCATAATCAACGGCGTTCTCGGCGGAACAATGAGCCCTGAGGCCCTCGGCCCTCTTGACGCCTGGATCAACGATACCAGCCTCCG
>JAISCK010000093.1 GCA_031265635.1 Spirochaetaceae bacterium | reverse complement strand
GAACTGGCCGGCCTTTCCCCGGTCCTGGTAAGCTGCCATCCCAACGCGGGCATGCCCAACCGTTTCGGCGCCTATGACGAAACCCCCGAAACCATGGCCCGCACTGTCGAATCCTTTCTGGCCAATGGTTTGGTCAATATCATCGGCGGCTGCTGCGGAACCACCCCTGACCACATCGCCGCCTTGGCCTTCCTGGCAAAGAACTATAAACCGCCCCGGATCACCGCGCAGATTCAAGCTGGGCTGTCGCCGGGTATGCGTAGTTTGCGTACACATACTTTCGGTATTTCGGATTCCTCTGGTATCGTAAATGATAACGGCAATATCCCGCGTGATACTTCCGTAAGTTTCCTTTCAGGGCTTGAAGGGCTCAGGATTTCCCCGGAAACAGGTCTTGTCAACATCGGCGAGCGGACCAATGTGGCGGGGAGCCGCAAATTCCTCAAACGTATACAAGAGGAGCGTTATGACGAGGCCCTTTCCATAGCGCGGGACATGATCAAAAAAGGGGCGGCGATCATTGACATCTGTATGGATGACGCCCTTCTGGACGCCAAAAAGGCCCTTGTTTCCTTTCTCAACCTTGCCCTCTCGGACCCTGATATAGCCAGGGTTCCGGTCATGATAGACAGTTCCCGCTGGGATGTAATTGAAGCGGGGCTCAAATGCCTCCAGGGCAAGGGTCTGGTTAATTCAATAAGCCTTAAAGAAGGGGAAGTTGAATTTCTTCGCCGCGCCGCAGCGGCGCATTCCTATGGCGCCGCCGTAGTGGTCATGCTTTTTGACGAAACAGGACAGGCTGTTTCGTATGAACAAAAAATTGCCCTGGCAAAGCGTTCCTATGAACTCCTCCGGGGCGCGGGTTTTCCCCCGGAAGACATAGTCTTTGATCCCAATGTGCTTTCTGTGGCTACCGGCATGGCGGAACATGACGGGCTTGCCCTGGATTTTATCAGGGCCTGCGCCTGGATACGCGGGCACTGTCCGGGAGCGAAGATTTCAGGCGGCGTCTCAAACCTGTCTTTCAGTTTCCGGGGCAATGATACGGTGCGGGAAGCCCTTCACGGGGTGTTTCTCAAATACGCCGCCGAAGCGGGCCTTGACATGGCCATAGTCAATCCCGCGAACCTTGTTTCGTATAACGATGTTGAAAGTCTCCCCTTTGGGCCCGGTCTCCGCGCTGCCGCGGAAGATGTCATACTTGGCCGCGAAGGCGCCGCCGGCAGGCTTCTTGATATTGCCATAAAGGTGAAGGAAGAAAAACGCCCCCCGGCAGGAAACGCGGTTTCCACGGAAGAATCCTGGCGGAGCGCCGGGGCGGAAGAGCGGGTTTTTCACGCTCTGGTAAACGGCATTGACGAACACATCGAAAATGACGTACTTGAGCTTGTTCCCCGCTACGGGCGAACCCTGGATATAGTTGAAGGTCCCCTTATGCGGGGCATGCGGGAAGTGGGCGAGCGTTTTGGCGCGGGGTCCATGTTTCTTCCCCAGGTGATACGCAGCGCCAGGGTGATGAAAAAGGCCGTGGCTGCCCTTGAACCCCGTATGGAAGAAGAAAAAGCCGCCCTCCCGGCCAAAGACACCCGGACATCAGGCAGACCCGGCGGCCCGGCCACGCCCGGGAACAACGCCGGAAACAATACGGCAAAAATTATCCTCGCCACGGTAAAGGGCGATGTTCACGATATAGGAAAGAACATTGTCTCGGTGGTTCTGGGCTGTAACGGCTATGATATTCTCGACCTGGGGGTAATGATACCCTCCGACACCATTCTTGACACGGCGGTAAAGGAAGGCGCCGCCATCATCGGCCTTTCGGGCCTCATCACCCCTTCACTTGATGAAATGGTCAAAGTGGCGCAGGACATGGAAAAGCGGCGGATGAAGATACCTCTTTTCATAGGCGGCGCTACCACAAGCCTTGTCCATACGGCCGTCCGCATTGCGCCCGAATATTCCGGCCCTGTAGTCTATGTAAGCGACGCGAGCCGTTCCGCTGATACGGCGCGCCGCATCCTTTCAAAAACCGAGCGGTCCCGTTTTCTTGAAGAACTGTCCCAGCAGTACCGGGACGCCGCCGGGCGGCACGAAAAGACAGGCGCGGCGCGTACCCTCATTCCCCTCGAAGAAGCGCGAAAAAACAAAGTCGCCCTTCCCTGGGACCTTACCGGCCCTTCTCCCCGGCCCGAAAAGCAAGGCGTTACCGCGTTCAGCGACTACCCCCTTGAAAGGCTCATTCCCTATATAGACTGGGATCTCTTTCATTATTTCTGGGGCCTGGGTAAGCAAAACGCCGAGGCAGGAGATATTGAAAAGACACGCAACAGGCTCAGGGAAGACGCCGCCGCCATGCTCGCCCGCGTTGTTTCCGAAAAACTTCTCTCGGCCAGGGCCGCCATAGGCTTTTTCCCCGCCCTTTCACGGGACGAAGACATCATTCTTTTTGAAGATGAACAGGCAGCCTGTTCAGAAAAAGCGCGGGAAAAGGGCCGCTTTTCCTTTTTCCGCAGCCAGGAAAAAAAAACAGCCTGGGCGCCCAATCCCTGCCTTGCCGACTTTGTGCTGCCCGAATCCGAAGCCGCGGCAGGCCCTGACTGGATAGGCCTCTTTGTCCTCTCGACAGGCTTCGGTCTCGAAAAAGAAACGGGCAGGCTGCGCAAGGAAGGCGACGACTACGGCGCCCTGCTCCTCTCTTCCCTGGCCGACCGCCTGGCCGAAGCCTTTGCCGAGGAACTCCACCAGCGCGTCAGGACGGAATTCTGGGCCTATGCCCCCGAAGAAAAGCTGCCTGTCTCCGGGCTTTTGAAGGAACAGTTTCAGGGCATCAGGCCCGCCTTTGGCTACCCCGGCTGTCCTGACCATGAGGACAAACGGGAGGTCTTTAGGCTCCTTGAAGCGCAAAAAAGGCTGGGCCTTGAACTTACCGAATCGGCCATGATTATTCCGGCGGCTTCGGTATGCGGCATGTACTTTGCCCATGCGGGAAGTTTTTATTTCGGCGCGGGGGAAATAGGAGAAGACCAGATCGCCCTCTGGGCCGGGCGCAAGGGAATCAGCGCCGAAGAAGCGCGGAAAAGAACAGGGCGGGTTTAAGAACCCCCGCAAAAGAACCGGCTCTTTTGCCGGGTCATTCTTCCTCAGGGCTCCGGTCATCCTGCTCGCGCTCCCGCTGTTTAAGGGAGAGCTTGAATATGGTCCCGGTATCCAGTTTGGTATCAACGCCCATAAGAGGCCGGACCCCTTCACCGTTTACGCTGCGGAAAAGAAAGCCGGTCTGTTCAGCATACGCCCAGCTCCGCTCGCTGTTCATGATAAAATCCAGAATCACGGTTGAAGCAAGGGTAAAGAACACCAGGGCGGCATTGTTCCGCTGGCGGGAATTTTTTCCGCCCAAAAGGGCATCCATACGCAGGGACAACGGATTGGATACCTCAAAATTGTATTCATCCCAGGGATTTTCTATGCCCTGGCAGTGGGCATTGCTTTCAGCGCCGCCCCGTTTCTTTGCCTGTTCTATGCCCGCTGCCACGGCGGTAAGATACTTCCGCAGGGAACGCACCACGGGGTAGGCCGGGTTCACCTCCCTTTTGGAAAGGGGCGGCGGAAAATTCGATTCAAATTTATAATAGGGAAGCAGATACAGCCGCTTGACCCAGTGCAGCTCGTTGTGTATGCGCCGGGCATACGGGGATGTTTTGGATTCCGAAACAGAATCAAGGATGCGGCAGTATTCGGTAAGCCTGGGAAGGTATTCTTTTTCAAAGGCAATCTCGATAAAATTATGCCAGTCGCCAATGATATGGGTGATGGAATCGGATATATCCTCCGGGCTTCCGTCCGGGCCGTTTACCGCGCTGAAACGCACATAGCGCAGCCCGAAAAACAATTCTTCAAGGACGCGCATGAGAACCATAATCTGCTGTACCGGGTCGGTCGGCGAGATAAGTTCGTACCCTTTCTTAAAGTTGAATACATCATGAAAATAGGGGTAAAGATCAGGATAGAAGGAAAGCCGCTCCCAGCCCGCCTTGGGAAAGATAAGTTCCATGGCCTTAAAGGCCCGGTACAGCGCCCTGCTCTCGGCCTCCCGCGCGGTCTTTTCTTCCTGTTCATCCGGGGTAAGAACCTCGTCGGTAAATCCCGGTTTCTGGGATTCGTCCTCGTCTTCCCCAGCCTCTTCTTCGGGCGCTGTCCCGGCTTCGCCCTCCTTTGGCGGCGGCGTATACACAATGCGGTCCTGCTCGGTAACATTGAGGAAGGCCTGGAGCCGGTTTTTCCGGGCCGTAAAAAAATCCTCATACGAAACAAATTTGTCTGACACAAGTTTAAGGAGCAGGGGGAAAAGCAGGTAGCTTATATCCCGTTTAATCAGCACATAGGAATTAAGGGCGTTTCGTATCAGGTCCTGGTACTTCGCCTTGGCCTCGCCGGGATTTTCAAGATAAAGAATTTTATACAACAGTTTGAAGGAATCCCGTATATGGGTCTCGTTCTCAAGATTCGCAAGTATATACAGGGGCCGGTATACGGCCCTGACTATATCGGCTGTCTCCGTTACCTTTACATTCCGGGGCCTGGCCTGTAGTTTGGCAAGATCTCCGGCAATACGGTCTATGTTCCAGTACCGTATGGTATCCAGAACCGAAAACGAAAAAGGCGAAACCCTGCGCAGCCGCTCGTTACGCCGGAGGTTATTCCGGGGCAGCATGGTTCTCGTGGCGGTAACCAGTTGTTCGATGCGTTTGTAGTACTCGTTCATCCTTCGGGTAATAAAGCGGGGGCTGACATAATCGGGCGCTTCTCCGAATATCGCCACTATAGAATGAAAAACCTGGCCGGCTGTTTTGATTTCAAATTCAATCTGGCCGGCATAACGGTCCATCTTTACCCGTTCCCGGTAACTTAGCTGCAGGGGAACGCCGGGGTCGTCTCCGGGACCGGCAATGGTACGCCTGGTTACGCGCTGGGACCCTTCCTGGGGAGCAAGTTCCACCCGGTGTTTGGGCACACCGCCTTTCCTTGCGCCGACCACCACATCAACCGTCTCATGGCGCACCCGTTTCTGTCCGGCGTTTCGGGACGAGGAGCGCTCGTAGCCCACCTCGCCGCCGAGTTTTTTGGCCATGATTTTGGCCTCATCGGCGTCAAGATTGCCCAGCTGTTTCCGTACCCTGGACAGCTCCCCGGGAGCGTAAATATCTTTTCTTTTTGCCATGTTATATCCGCAAATAAAGTTTTTCTCCGTGACCCCACAGGTTACGGATAGGGACCTCGTTTCCGCCGGAATCAAGCAGCGTTCCGTTATAACATCCTATCGGCGTATTATAGTCAAAATGAGTAATAATAATATTGAAACCGGTGCGCACTTTTTCCATCGGGGTAAAGGTCAGGTCCACCATGCCTTCAACATCCTGAATCACCCAGTCGGAGTCCGGCCCCTGGGGCATGGTAATGCGTACCGGCGGGAGGAGCGTAGCCTTTCCGTCAACCCACAACGCATTCTCGTTGTTGCTGAAATTCTCCCTGGTATGATTTTCGCCCACGCTGAACCCGATGCGCCGGCCCTGGTCGTCAAAGCCCGCACCCGTACACCAGGAACCATGCATACGGTAGGGGAAATACCCCTTGTAATCGGCAATAAACCCGGCTGTCTCTCCGGCATAAAGGCTTATATGCCTGCCCCCGAACACCATGTCCCCCCGTACCCCGCCAAAACCCTTAAAGGCATACATTGGCCTGGTATCGGCAAAGAGAAGATTCACCGCCAGGGGAGTGGTCTCTTCCGGGGCAAGGTCAAAGTTAAGATGGGCCGTAAAGGCGGGCCGCCTGCCTGTAGCTTCAATATCAAGGTCCACCTTTATAACTCCGGCATCAAGCCAGTTGTGTATCCTGAAAAAAAAGCCGTATGATTTACTGGATACCGAGGAATTATAGAGATTCCGGGGCAGGGACCAGCCGCCAAAAGGTATAACCTTCTTGAAAATAAGCTGTTCCCTGGTCTCCTTGTTAAGGATAACCACCCTGGCCATGCGGTAAAATTTAATGTCCGAAAGGACCGCTTTAAGGTAATACGACCTGTTCTGAACCGCGAAGGACTGCCATTCCTTGACGCGGAAGTCCTTAACCCAGCCGGGAAGAAGCAGCGAATAGGGATGGGCTACTTCCGATAAATCAATGGAATCAAAGGCCCGGTTCCAGGTACCCTGAACAGGTTTGCCGTCCTGTATGGGAAGAACCTGCGGGTCCTGGAATTTCCGGCTGTACATTATACCGCGCCCGAGGCATAGAGGAGAAAGATTGCCTGGGTTCCCAGGTCTCCCCCGTTGGCAAGCTCCGCCCCGAAACGGGCGCTTTCGATATTGCCCCCCAGAGAAGCGGCCATATCCGCCGCTTTTTCAAGCTGTTCGCGGCTCATCGCGGCAAGAGAACGGTAAAGCTGTTCGGCCTTTTCAAGCCCCGGCAGCTTTGCCCCCAGTTCCTTTGCCGCGTCCAGGGCTATACCCATATCCTTGATAAAATGCTTCACGAAAAAACCGGGATTAAAGTCGCCTTTAAGCATGCGGGGAACAAGATTGGAAAGGCTCCAGCTCCCTGCCGCGCCTGATTCAATGCTTTTCAGCATGGTCAGAGGATGTAAACCGGCCTTTGCGCCGTACACCAGGGCCTCCGATACCGCCATCATGGTAGAAGCAATGACAATCTGATTGGCCATCTTGCAATGCTGCCCCGCTCCGCTCGGGCCCTGAAGCACAATATTCTTTCCCATACACTGAAAAAGGGGAAGAATTTTATCAAATGCCCGCTGTTCTCCCCCAACCATGATGGAAAGGGCCGCGTTTTTTGCCCCCACATCACCGCCCGATACCGGCGCGTCAAGGCTCAGTACACCCCTGGCCCCGGCTTTTTCGGCAATACGCCGCGCCAGGGAAGGGCTCGACGTAGTCATATCCGCCAGAACAGCGCCGCTCCCGGCCCTTTCGACAATACCGCCGCTCCCCAGATAAATCTCTTCCACATCCCTGGGATACCCGACAATACTGATAACCACATCAGCCCCCGCGGCCGCCTCTCCGGGAGTACCGGCCCAGGAAGCGCCCCTTTTGATCAGCTCTTCCGTCTTGCTCCTGGTACGGCTATATACGGTCAGGGGATACCCCCTCTCCAGAATATGCCCGGCCATGCTGCGGCCCATAACACCGGTTCCAATAAACGCTACATGTTCCATGTCCCAAGTATACCCCAAACAGGCTTTTATTAAAATAGGACAAAGAGGGGGGCCTGTTTCCACACCGCCTCCGGCAAACATCGCACCCGGCCCCCCTACGGGCGAGCCACGGTCTCGCCCTACCCCCTACCCCCCAAGAGCAGCGCCCAAGCGAAGGCGCGGGGCGTCCCGGCGGCTAGGTAACAAGGCGTGGGGTCATCGTGTAACGAGTATTACAAGCATTTTGCCGCGAAATCACCGGTCAGGCGCAAGCGCCCTGTTATGCGAAATTACCTCGAATTATTCCGGATATTGACGAATTTTAAAACCCATGATAGTGTCTAAATATCAGGAGGATTATAATCGTATGGATTCAAAGGTTCAGGATTTTTTTAAACACAACGACTATTTTATTGATGAAAAAGTCGCGTTCTTAAAGTTTACCAATGCCTACAAAGTTTATAATAGCGACGGTGTTACCATCGGGGCTATCAGGGAAACTATGCC
>JAISCK010000057.1 GCA_031265635.1 Spirochaetaceae bacterium | reverse complement strand
GCCTCGATGGGCCGGTCCGAGCGGTACACATACACAGGGCCCCTGACATCCGGGGAATCCCGCCAGGTCAGGCGCACCAGGTTGTTCTTTACCTCTACCGTAAGCCTGGACACAAAGGGGGCAAAAACCCTCTCCCCGTCTTCCTGGCCCGCCGCTCCGGCGGCAATGAAAATACCGAGAACTACAGAAAAAACAACGGCCCTGCCCGGAACCCCCGGTTTCCTGATACATTCCGCCGCGATAGCTCTTTTCACCGCCATAATACTATAATAATCGGCAAAGAGGCCCTTCGTCCAGAGCAATTCCCGAAATAGCCCGCCCGAAAAAGCGGAGCATTGCCGCGCGTTGACAAGCGTATAGCGATAAAGTAAATTCTTTATATGGCAGAACAATCCGCGCGCGAACCGCAAATGGGCCTGACTTTTGAAAAGGTCTGGGCCATGTTCCAGGAAACAGACCGCAAGTTCCAGGAAACCGACCGTAAAATCAGCAAACTGGGCAGCCGCATCGGCGATTTGGTGGAAGAACTTATCGTCCCCAATATCATGGAAAAATTCAACAAACTGGGCTATGTCTTCGGAAAGGTGGCGCCCAATGTGCGTTACAGGGATTCCCTCGGCGTGTATGTTGCCGAAGTTGATATACTGCTTGAGAACGGGGATACGGCCCTGGCGGTGGAGGTGAAGACCACCCTGACCGATAACGATGTACGGGACCATCTGCGGCGCATGGAAAAACTGCGGCTCTACGCCGATGAGCATGGGGACAAACGGAAGCTCCTGGGAGCGGTGGCCGGCGCGATAGCTTCGGATGGGGTAAAGGCCTTTGCCGTCAAGAGCGGTTTTTTTGTCTTGGAGCAGTCGGGAGACACGATAAAGATAAGCGTTCCGGAGGGCTTCAAACCCAGGGAGTGGTAAGCGCCGGACCCGGTTTGACAGAAAGGCTCCTTTTTCGTACTCTAGTATTATGTATGTATCCGTTGCCGTTGATCCCGGTTCCGAAGAGCGGGCGAAGGAGCTTGCCAGCCTTCTGGGACAATACGGGTTTGAGAGAGTGCAGAGGGGGCTGTGGGAATCCACGGTAGTTTCCCCTTCTACCTTGACCAGGGTGAAACGGGATATGGACCGCTTGACCGACGCCTTTGACCGGATCAGATTCTTTCAGTACCCTCTGGAAGGTACGCTGGTACTTTCCAGTTTGAAGGATAAAAAATGGCGCCGTCTTGTAGCCAGGGGAGGGGAAGAAGACGCCGCGCCTGTTGTCAAAAAACCGGCGGTAAAAGAGGCGTCCGGGAATCTCCGTAAATCCGCGCTTATCAAAACAATCAGGAAGAAGTAATGGTACTATCAGAATTAAGCATTTCAATCAAAGACCTCAAGGCGAGAATCTACGAAACTTGGGGGCGTCTTTGAAGACGCCGCGTTCAGTGAGAAAATAGCCGCCCTGGAGGCCAGGACCTGTGAAAGTGATTTCTGGAATGACGGTCCCGGGGCCGAAAAAACCATGGCCGAACTCAAGTCCATCAAGGCCCGTTATGAGCCGTGGAAGGCCCTGGTACAGGGCATAGACGACCTCGAAGTGCTTTGCGAGCTTTCCGAAGAAGCGGGTGAAGAGGGAGAGGCTTCTGAAATTGAGGAAACCCTTGGGAAACTGGAGGCGAAGTACGAAAAACAGAATCTCCTTGAGCTTATGTCGGGCGAGGTTGACCGGAATGGCTGTTTTCTTACGATACATTCAGGCGCCGGAGGAACCGAGGCCTGTGACTGGGCGGGTATGCTCTTCCGCATGTACCTCCGCTGGGCGGAACGCAGGGCTTATACCATAGTGGAAGTTGACCGTCTGGAGGCCGAGGGGGGCATCAAATCAGCCACGGTACGCATAGACGGCGATTATGCCTACGGTTATCTCAAGGGCGAATCGGGGGTACACCGCCTGGTGCGTATTTCCCCCTTTGACGCCAATGCCCGGCGGCATACTTCCTTTGCCTCGGTTTATGCGTTTCCCGTTATTGACGACTCTGTGGAGGTGGAAATACGCAGCGAGGATCTCCGGGTGGATACCTACCGCTCAGGCGGCGCGGGAGGCCAGCATGTCAACAAGACGGACAGCGCCGTGCGCTTTACCCATCTGCCCACAGGCATAGTGGTGGCCTGCCAGAGCGAGCGGAGCCAGACCATGAACCGGGCCACGGCAATGAGCATGCTCAAGGCGCGGCTCTACGAATACTACAGGCAGGAAAAGGAAAAAGAAAACGAGCGCTTTGCCCAGGAAAAAAAGGATATTTCCTGGGGGAACCAGATACGCTCCTATGTGTTCCAGCCCTATACCCTGGTCAAGGACTACCGTACCAAGGCGGAGGCAGGAAACATTCAGGCGGTCATGGACGGGGATATTGATCCCTTTATCGAGGAGTACCTGCGTTTTGCCTGGAAAAACAAAGACGCGTAAGGTGTTATGCGCCATTCTGCTGGCCGTTGTCCTCTCTCCCCTTTCCGCCAGGGCAAAGGCCGAGGCGGCGGCGGAAAAACCCGTGTTCAACACCGAATGGACCCTCGCCGTTACCGCCTTTGACACATCGGCGCTTCCCCCTTCCCAGGCTGTCCTGGGCGAACTCATTATACGGGAACTGGTCGATTCGTTATGGAGGGTGCAATACCATATACGGTCCGGGGAAGAGCTTGCGTTTTACCGGGATTATGAGCGGAGCAGGGCAGTCAAAGCCGCCGCGTCGGCCCTTGACGCGAAGCAGAAAAGCAGGGACGAGCTTCTTTTCAGGGGAGAACGGCGCTGGAAGTACCGCAAGGAACTGCGGGCCATAGACAACGAAATAGTCAAACTTGAGGAGGCGCTCCGTAGCGCGGAAACGGATATCCCCGTCATAGAAGCGTCGCCGGTTTTTATCCTCGCCTCGGAGAGCCCGCCGCCTCCGCCCGAACCGGGCGGGGAATACGCTTTCTGCCGGACCCGGAAGGCCGACGCCTTTCTGTCGGGTTCCATTTCAGAATATCACGGACGCATATATGTTTCCGTAAAGATCTACGCCCTCTACGCCCAGCGTTATATTTACGAAGATTTCACCCTCTTTTCAACCGGGGACAGGGAGGCTTCCCTTGCCGCCCTCGGACTTTCCCTTGGTTCCCTTGCCGCGGGAACAGAACCCGTACGGGTGGCGGTGAAAGCCGAACCTTCCTCCGCGTCGCTTACCGTTGATAATTCCCTGGCCGGCAGGGGCGGGGAATTCGCTCTTGATCTTTTTCCCGGCGAGTTTTCGGTAAGCGCCTACAGCAGCGGCTACCAGGACGCGGCGGCGGTACTGGAACTTGGGCCCGGCGAAATTGCCGAACTGTATATCAACCTTACCCCCCTCCTTTCAAAAACCGTTGAGATACAAAGCGATGAAGAAGGCGCCCTTGTGTATCTTGGTTCCCAATTTATAGGAAGGACGCCTTTAAGTTTTGAAGTGCCGCCGTATGTGAGCCAGTATGTGCTGGTGGAAAATCAGGACGGCGAACAGGCCAGGGTTATATTCCAGGATTATGAAGGGGCGATGACGGTCCGTCCGCTGCCGGTAGAGATTCCCGAGTCAAGGAGCGTCAACAACCTGCGCCGCAAATTCTACGGCGCCTTTGGCCGCTTCTGGATTTCCCTGTCTCTGGCCGTGCTGATTACCGGCATGAAGAACGCCTATACTTTAGGCTACAATGTTTCGGGAAATCCCATCCTCTACAATTCCGCGATAAATTACGGGCTGGCAAGCAACATCTCCTGGGGGGCCATGGGGTTCTTTCTTGCCGAATCCATAGTGCGTTATGTGATTTATACCTCTTCATCGGAGCGGCCCCCGGTTCAGTTGGTGCGGTAATGAAAAAAACAGGTTTTGGGGAAAGGATAAAAAATTTTTTCGGCCTTGGCAAATCAAACCAGGACGGTTTTTTTGAAGACCTCGCGGACCTTCTGGTAGAAGGGGATTTTGGCGCGGCTGAGGCATTCAGGACCGTGGAGGCCCTTGAGGAAGACTGCAAAAAAAACAGGATCACCGGTCCGGACGAAATACGCGGGCGTCTTGCCGTTCTTCTTGAGGCCATGCTTCCTTGTCCTGTCCGGGAAGAAGAAAGCCGTGTCATACTTCTGCTTGGGGTAAACGGAGTGGGCAAGACCACCAGCGCCGCCAAACTCGCAGCGTATTACGCGTCCGAAGGCCGCCGCCCCATACTCGCCGCGGCGGATACATTCAGGGCCGCCGCCGCTGACCAGCTTAAAATACACGGCGAAAGGCTTTCGGTGCGGGTCGTGGCCCACAAACAGGGCGGCGATCCGGCGGCGGTAATCTACGACGCCCTGGAAGCGGCCGGGGCCGGAGGCGGGGACCTCGTCATAGCCGACACAGCCGGGAGAATGCATACCAAAAGCGCCCTTGTTGAGGAACTGAGGAAAATAGACCGGGTGGTCGTGTCCAAATCAGGGGAAGAAGGCTACCGTAAATACCTGGTGCTTGATTCCACTACCGGAAGAAACGCCCTTGCCCAGGCCGAAATTTTTCATGAGGCCCTGTCCCTGGACGGCGTCATCCTTACCAAATACGATTCCAGCGCGCGGGGAGGCATAGCCTTTTCCCTTTCCGGCAGTCTTGAACTTCCTGTAGTATGGATATGCGACGGCGAAGGCTATGGAGACCTCCATCGTTTTAATCCCCATGAATACGCCTGGGGGTTTACCGGCCTTGACTAAGAAATACGCCGCCGCGTTCCTGCTGTTTTATTCCGCCGCCCTGCTGTTTTCCGACGGCTGGTATATTTCCAACGCGGCGGGTATGGCCCTGGAACCGGCCTTTTCCGGCCTTGCCCTGAGAGCGGATTATGCCCTCGAAGTCAGGGCCGCCGGGATATGGAGTCTTCCTCCCCGCCTGGCCGAAGCCCTGCGCGGCGGCCTCATACCCGCGGGCTCTGCCGTTGAGGAACACTTTTTGTACAGGAAAGGGGAACTTATCAGCACCCGGTGGATAGTAACAAGCGGCGTTGTCAGGGCCGCCGCGTCGTTCCGGGAAGACGGTTCCGGCTACATGGATATCTTCGATGAAGAAGGCGTTCTTACGGAGGAGCGGAACTACAGCCCCGATGACATAACCCTCATCGTGCGGTATACCTATGTTTCGGGCAGGCTCCGGATGGCGGAAAGTTCCAGGATCAGGCCGGACAGGGAAGAAGTGCGGGAAGACGCGGACCAGGAAGACGAAGTACCGGAGGACGAGTCCCGGGAAGACGCGGCCCAGGAAATTGCGGCCCAGGAAGACGAAGCACGGGAGGACGAGGCCCGGGAAAGCGCGCCGCCGGATGCTATATCCGCCGGGGCGGAAGCCGCGCCTGACCCGGAAGCGGTTTCCGGGGATGCCGGGCCCTACATCGAAGAAGTCCTGTGGACCGATGTGTACCGGTACAGCCGGAGTTCGGCCCTCCGTTCTATTGAACGGCGTTATCCCGAGGGCATGGACGGTGAGGAACAGCGGAACGAAACCGCCTTTTTTCCGGGTTCTCAGGCGCGCCGCGCCGCTTCCCGCCTGGTGAGCCCTTATTCGGCTTTCAGTTCCGAATTTTTAATGGATATTTCGGCCATTG
>JAISCK010000178.1 GCA_031265635.1 Spirochaetaceae bacterium | reverse complement strand
AAAACTTGAGGAGATTGTCAAAATGCAGGCCGAGGCGATTAAGAATATCAAGATTGACAAGATAACCGTATGGGACAGCCCTAACGGGGACAACAGTTCCACGGCGAATTTTGTGCGCAATCTGGTAAAAACCCTGCCGCCTCTCCACGACATTGCCCAGCAGGCCGGCCTTGATCTGCCCGGCTTCCTCGGCACTCTGGAGGCGAAAAAGGACAGCGGCAAAAAAGACAAAGCCGAAGAAGCCTAGCCGCCGGGCTTTGGGAGGCCGTATGGGGCTGTTTTAATGAAGACCGTTTTTCGCCGCAGCCTTCTGGTTTTAACCCTGAGCGCCTTGGGGCTTTCCCTCTTGTTCATGATTTCCGTGCTTCTCTTTATGGATTCCCTGTACTACGAAATCAATACCCAAAATATACTTGATACGGCCAGGATTGTTTTGCGGTCCCTTCCCGGCGAAGAAGTAGACGCCGCTTTTGAGGGAACCGGAACCCTTGCGGCATGGATGCGGGAACTTCCCCCGCCGTACCGGCTCACCCTCATCGGAACCGGCGGCGAGGTTCTCTCCGATTCCCGCTTTCCGGAGGGGGCGCTTTCAAACCACGGAGACAGGAGCGAGGTAAAGGCCGCCCTTGAGGGAAAGCAGGGAAAGGCCCGCAGAAGTTCCCAAAGTCTCGGCACGGAACTGCTCTACGCCGCCCTGCCTGTGTACGAAAGGGGAGGGTCCCGCCTGATAGGGGTTTTCCGCCTGTCCGTGGAAACGCCGAACTTTATCCGGCGCATAGCGGGGGCCGCCCTGCCTTTTTTGCTTGCCGGTTCTGTCTTTTTTCTTGTCGCCCTGGGAACGGTGTATGTTTTTTCCCGGTCCCTCTCCCGTTCCTTTGCCAGCCTTGTACGCATAGCCCAATCGGTACATTCGCCCTCGGTGGATGTTTTCCATAGAACAATAAGTTCTCCCCAGCTTATCTCCGGCACGGGCGAATTCATCACCCTCGAAAAGGCCCTCAAGTCCATGGCTCTGGAATTAAGTTCGAGGATAGAGACTGCCCGGTCCGAGGGCCGGCGCCTTGAGGCCATCCTTAACGGCATATCGGAAGCGGTTTTTGCCATGGATGAAAAGCTCACGCTCCACATGGTGAACGAAAAGGCCAGGACGCTTTTCGGCATAGGCCAGGAGGCGGACACAGGACGCCTTTCCCTGCTGGAAGCCACCCGTTCAACAGAACTGGAAGAAGCGGCAAGAAGCGTCCTTGCCGGGAACAGCCCCATAGAACTGGAGGTATTCTGCCACAGCTCCGCTGTTCAGCGCCGCTTCCGCGTTTTCGCTTCTTCCCTGAACCGTCCTAAAACGAATGAAGCCCGTAACGGTGAAGCAATGCCGGGCGGCGTTGTGATGGTGCTGGGCGACATTACCCGGCTGCACAAGCTGGAACAGGTGCGCAAGGATTTTGCGGCTAACGTGTCCCACGAACTGCGTACCCCCATTCAGGTTATCAAGGGCTTTTCCGAAACCCTTCTTGATTCTCCCCTGGACAACAAGGAGCAGATACGCCACGTCATAGAAATAATCGAAAAGAATTCGCGGAACATGGAAAATCTTACCAATGATCTTTTGGTTCTGGTGAGTCTCGAAGACGAAAAAAATTCCCGGCCCGGCATGGAAGAAACGGATATAGAAGCGCTCCTTGAGGAAGCGTCAGGCTCCGTCAGGTTCCGGGCCGAAGAAAAAAAGATAAGCATCGGTATACGGTGCGCCCCGGAACTTTCCGCGAAACTCAGCGGCGCCCTTATCGTACAGGCCCTGATCAACCTTCTGGATAACGCGGTAAAGTATTCCCCGCCGTCGTCAAACGTGCTTCTTGAGGCGGAACAAAAAGAAGGGGAGCTTGTTATTTCGGTAAAGGATGAAGGCCAGGGCATTGCCCCGGAACATCTTGACCGCATATTTGAACGTTTCTACCGGGTTGACCGCAGCCGGAGCCAGGACCCCGGCGGGACCGGCCTTGGTCTTGCCATAGTCCGCCACATAGCCCTGCTCCACCGCGGCGTGGTGGAAGTGGAGAGCCATGCCGGGGAAGGTTCGGTATTCAGGATGAGGATTCCCTTTCCTGACGCCTAACCCGTCCCGCGCGGCGCGGCCCGCTTCGCTTCGCGTTCAACGTGCTTTGCGCCTAACCGCTGAGCAGGGCGGCGGCCTCGGCGTGATTCCAGCGCCGGGCTATGTCAACCGGGCTTTCGTCGGCCATATTTTTAAGATTCTTGCTCGCCCCGAGTTCTATAAGCAATGAGATAAGTTCGGCGCGTCCGGTCCGGGCGGCATAATGAAGTATGGTATTCCCCGCGCTGTCCCGCTCGCCGACCGCCCTGCCTGAGAATACCACCCTGACAGCCTCGCTTCCTTTTTTAAGCGCCGCTGTGGCCGGGCTTTCTCCGTCGGCCGCCGTGGTGAAGATACTGGAACCCGCGTCGGAAAGTATGCGGGCGGCTTCCCAGTATTCCCTGTCTATGGCTGTCCGCAGGGGCGTCTGTCCCTGGCCGTCAATGGTTGAAACCCTTGCGCCCTGGGCGATGATGGCCCTGATCATTTCAGGCGGGGCTTCGTTCTGTACGGCAATATGAAGGGGAGAATAGCCTGAATCGTCGGCTGTGGAGATTCTTTCTTTTGTGAGCAGGGTGGCCGCCATCTGGGGAGAAGTGGCAAGGGCGGTTTCAAAGGGGGTGGTCCCCGATGAATTTTTCGCGTGGATTGGCGCGCCCCAGTTGAGAAGCATGGTAGCGACATCGCTCCTGTTGATGCCGACGGCAATATGAAGCGGCGTATCGCCCCGTGAATTTCGCGCCGAAGGATCGGCGCCGAGTTCCGCGAGACGTTCTACCGCTCCGGGAAGTCCGGCTATTACCGCTTCCATAAAGGGAGTGTTCCCCTCATTGTCCCGCTCCTCAAGCCTCGATCCGTGCATGACCAGGGTTTCTTCGATGTTCCGCATTCCAAGGCGCACTGAATCATGAAGGGGGGTCTTGCCGATGAGGTTATGGGCATTGATGTCCGCCCCGGCATAGATGAGCGTTTCGGCTCCTTTCTGGGCGTTCCACCGTACCGCCGCGTGCAGGGCGCTGTTGCCCAGGGCGTCTCTGCCGTTTACCTGCGCGCCCGATGAGAGCAGGGTCATCACGGTGGAAGGCGAATCTTGTTTGACCGCTATAAAGAGGGGCGTTTCTCCTGTGGCGTTGGGAGTTTCAAGGGCCGCTCCTTTCTGGACCAGTTCCGGAATCACCGGATCAAGTTTCCACTGCGCGGCATAATGGAGGGCGCTGTTGCCGAGGCCGTCCCGCGCGGCTATAACCTGGGGGGTAAGCATCCAGTCCCGGACGGCTTTTCCTGATTCGAGTCCCAGGTACAGGGAACTCTGGCCCTGTACGTTTACGGCGAAAATATCGGCGCCCCTGGCGAGAAGTATCCTGCCGTTTTCCTGGGCATTGCGCCTAACTGCCAGATGAAGGCTGGTATCCCCGTCCTGGTTTCTGGCGTTGATCTGTGCCCGGTAATCGAGAATCATGGTAATGATACGCGGTTCGGCGTCATTTTGAACAGCCATGTGGAGTTGGGTATTGCCGCCGCTGTCGCTCATCCGCACCGTATCGGGAGTGATCATGGCCAAAAGATTCTCGTTCTTTTGGGCCAGAGCCAGGGCAAAGGGGCTTATACCCCTGTTGTCGGCGGCGAAAATATCCGCGCCCCGTTCAAGAAAGAGAGGAACAGCGTAGTTTCTGTTTCTTTCAAGGGCTGTATAAAGCGGCGTTTTGCCTTCGATATTCCGTATGTCAAGGCCCGCCCCTCCTTCGAGGAGGGCGAGTATCACCGCCTGGTCCATGTTTACCGTCAGGGCAATGTGGAGCGGCGTGTCCCCGTGATCGTCGCGGAAATTGGGCTGGGCGCCGTTTTCAAAGAGCAGGGCGAGCCCCTCAAGTTCCCTGTCCGCCGGCATGATGATGTGCATGGCCGTATTGCCCTTGGCGTCCCTGGCATTGACATCAATTTTATTGGCAATGAGCGTCCGCATAATCGAAAGATTTCCGCTCCGGGCAGCCTCGTGGAGGGCCGTCATTCCGGCGGCATTCTTCGCGTTGACATCACAGGATTTTAACAGGAGGAACTCAACCATGCCGGCCATTCCCTCACGGCTGGCAAAGTGGATAGGCGCAAGCCCGTCCGCGAGACGTATATTGTAGTTTGAACTTCGTACCGCCGGGGCAAGATACGCAAAAGTCTCTGTCTGGGAATAGCCCCCGGCCAGTATAAGGCCTTCGGCGGTAAAAAAATGTCCGGGCGCGCCGGTATGGGCCAGGGCAAGATCAAGGGCGGTTTTTCCTTCCCTGTCCCGCCTGTTTATCACCGCGTTCCGGCCAAGGAGGACCTGTACCGCCGCGTTGTTACCCCGCTCCGCCGCGAGATGAAGCATGGTATGGCCGTTTCCGTCGGTTTTATTGAGCGAATCGTTTGTTATGAGGGCTTCAAGAAAAGCCCCTGTTTCTTCTCCCTCTATGGCCCTTTCGGCGGGACTAAAGCCCCCGGGCCCCCTGTGGTGTATATCAGCTCCCGCCGCCGCCAGGACCCGGCCTACGGCGCTGTCCAGATTGGAAGCGGCAATATCAAGGGGCGTTCTCCCCGCGTCATCCACCGGATCAAGTTCCGCCCCAAAGGCTATAAAAAAAGCGGCAAGCTCACTGTCCCGCATTTCGGCGGCCCGGTGAAGTATGGTCCTCCCCTGGCCGTCCCGCGCGTGTATATCGCCTGTACCGCGGAAAAGACCCCTTGCCTTGTCTGTTTCCCCCCGCTCAAGGAGCCCCCAGATATCATCGTTCCCGTCAGGGGTTCCCGCGCAGCCCGAAAGCAGGAAAAGGACGATAAAACCGGCAAAAAGACAACACCTAAGGGAATTTTTCTGTTTCATACCATTTATTATCGGTTTTTCCGGAACCTTTTTGAGCCCCGGCAATGCCCAATCAGAAACAGGTTTTTACGGGCAAGCGGGCTCTGGACAAAGGCGCTTAAATTCAGTATCTTAAATCTTGAAGAAAAACGGCGCCGTACCCAAGCGGTAAGGGAGAGGTCTGCAAAACCTTTATGCGACGGTTCGATTCCGCCCGGCGCCTT
>JAISCK010000167.1 GCA_031265635.1 Spirochaetaceae bacterium | reverse complement strand
TTCAGGCGATATAAGCCGGACATCCGCGGTCCCGGACGGGAGAGAGCCTGATTTTGTCATTTCGGGCAGTCTCAGGCTCGAAGGCGACGACCGCGTGCTGACCCTCGATCTTTCCAATGCCCATACAGGCCAGACCGTACAGTTTACCTCGGTCCACAAAACCACCAGCGAGCTGGCCCTCAAGACCCGTTCCCTGGTACAGCTTGCCATGGACTCATCCAGGCCCGGAAGCGAAGGGGCCGGGGAAAGCGAAAACGCCGAACCCTTGAACGAGAGCCTGGTTATAGGCAGATGGCGGGGCGACGCGGGTATAGAAATGATACGACTCCAGGGCGGGGGCGCGGGGCTTGCCGTCTTTTCGTCAGGCGTCCAGATGAATATACGCTACCGCATACAGGACAATGTTCTGTACGTGACGCAGAATTCCCCGAATTCCGAGCGCTACTATCACCCTGTCCCCTTCGGGATAGCCAGGCAGCTGGTAGAACTGGCCGAACCCATGAGCTGGGAATTCCGGCTTTTTGCCAACGGGACGGCCCTCAGGGGCCAAAAGACCGCCACCGCCGTGGAATATTCGGGGGATACCATTGTCAACCTGCACAGAGGCGCGGTCCGTAACGCCGAGTGGGCAAAAATACGCTGAGAAGGGAAGGCTACATTGCTTCTTACTTTTTCGACTTCGTGGTTATTTATATTTCCTTACTAGGGCGTGGTAAAAATTTCGTCTTTGGAAAATTCGTCCGAAGGGCTTCGTT
This sequence comes from Spirochaetaceae bacterium, assembly GCA_031265635.1. Lineage (GTDB taxonomy): Bacteria > Spirochaetota > Spirochaetia > Treponematales > Breznakiellaceae > JAIRTD01. The sequence goes on along the minus strand of JAISCK010000167.1, from coordinate 4,067 downwards.
TTTTTATATAATCGAAAACGCCGAGAACGACAAAAAGGACCAGTCCCAGGGAAAGGGAAAATACCCGCAAAAACCTGTCGCTGACCGTGCCGGGCTTTGTATAGATGATGAGCTGCCCGGCAGCAACGCGCTTTTTGGCAGCGCCGGGAAGCCCCACGATGCGGACAAAGCGCTCGCCGCTTTCCCCATAGCCCAGTTCCCTGGCGTAAACCATGATGGTGTCTGAATCATAGCGCAGGGCGTCCATGGCGCCGCCAAGGTTCCGGTTTATGGCTTTGAGTTCTTCCATATTTGCCCTGAGCCGGTCCAGGTCCCCCCTGGTCTTTTCATAGGCCGCGATACCCACGGGTCCTATGGTAAAGGAGGTGACGGAATAAACGCTAATACTCAGCCAAAGGGCCAGGAGGCAGTTGCGGCCATTCATTATCCTGATTTACGGAGCCTTTTCGTTCAATCTTGAGTAATCTCCATTGACAACCTGAAAAGCCCTGGGCTAACATAAAATATATGAACCTCCTCGCCCTGAAGGGCGAGGTATCTTGTGAGCGTTGCATTTGTTTACGAGGTTCGTTCTGTAAGGAAATTATTAACTGTGGGGTCTGCTACCATTTTATTGTCGGTATTACCGATTCTAACCACCCTGAAGGGCGGGGTATCAGACCCCACAGCGAATGAAAAGCGTTCCCGGACAGCTTTTCCGGCGCCGGTTTTTGGGGAAAGGACTGGAGTTTTATCAAAATTCCTACAATATTTGCCCATACCGGCCGATAGTAGATATATCAGGGAATCTCAGGAAACCCCTGTCCGGAGGGTTTCCCATTAGTGTTATGTAGCGGGAGAGATCATGGCAAACGAGAAAAAACCGTCAATATATTACGATCGCGGTACTATAGGTTCCCAGGATGAACTTGACGAGTACGGCGTTTGGGTCAAAAGCGAACCCCAGGATCTCACGGCGGGTTCCGCCGGTTCTGATTTTGACCTTCCCGATATAGAAGAACTGCCCGATATGGAGGGCGCTGCCCCTGATGGCGGGGGAGACGACGCTTTCGGTTTTTCCGTGGATGAAAGTTCTTCCGGCGACGCCCAGGAAGACGACCTTGAGCTGCCTGAATTTGATATTTCGGACAGTTTTGGCCCGGAAAGCCCCGGCAATGCCGCTGACGCTTCGGAGGACAGTTCCTTTACCGATATTTCGATGGATGATTTTCTTGACGCTTCAGGCGAAACTTCCGTTGAGAGCGCCGAAGAGCCTGCCGGGGAAACGGGCTTTGATGACAGCGGCCTTGATATTGATTTTGACGAGTCCGGGGACAGTTCGCCGGTAAGCCCTGTTGAAGAAGACGTGGAATTTGACGATATAGCCGCGGTGGACAAGGATCTGCGGGACGCCAAACCGGAACCCCGGAGCCAAACCGATCTTTCCACCCAGCTTTTGATGAAGATAGCCAACGAGCTTTCTTCAATTAAAGTTGAACTTTCAAGCCTCAAGTCAGAGCTTGCCGCCCATACCTCATCAGGAGAAGCGCCTGTCCAGAAAAAAGCCGCCAGGGAAGAAGGCGGTTTCTTTGACGAGGAAGAAGACGAAAAAATAGCCCTCACCGGCGACGAACTCAACAATATACTCAATACCGCCGACTTTACCGAAGAAGCCGGCCAGGACGCCACCGCCGGGGAAACGGAAGAAATTGACCTGGGCGGGGACTTTTCCGGGGCGGCGCACGAAGGGCTTGCCCTGAGGGACGACGAAATCCCTTCCGACGCGCCTTTTACGGAAGGGACCGAGGAAGAACTCATCCTGGATGAGAATATTCTTGATGAAAAAGACAACGAGGTTCTCAAGGAACTGCGGGAATCAGGTGCGAAGCCCATGACCGAGGCGCCTGATGATACAAGTTATCTTGAGGAACCGGAAGACAACGCTGCCCTTGACGAGGCTGTCCTGGACGGGCCCGTTCTTGACGAGACTGTCCTTGACGAGGCCGAACCGGATTTTGACATCGCGCTGCCCGGCGAGGCGGACTTTGACGCCGCGCAGGACATGGCCTTGGAAGAACCTGGGGCCGAGCCTGAGCTTGAGGAAATAGGCATAGACCTTGAGGAAACGCCCGTTGACGACGTGTCCCCTGTTGAGGCCGCGGAAGACGACCAGGGCCTGGCCGAAGAAGAACTCGAACTGGATCTTGACCTCGGAGACTTTGACGACGTCCATTCCCTGGAAAGCGCCGAAGCGGCTCCCGAAGAAGAAAGTTTCGCGTCGGTGCTTCCCGAAGGTTTTGTTGTCGAGCCTGATGAAGCCCCCTCTTACGGCGGGCAGGAAGACGAGGTAGAGATACTCCCCGGCGAGTCCGCCGGGATTGAAGAAGACGCGCTCATAGACCTTGACGAGCCTGAACTTCCGCCAGCGGAGCCTGATTTTTCCACCGCCGAAGTTCCCGCCTTTGAAGCTCCCGCCATCGAAGCCACGGAGGCTGCCGGAGATTCAGGCGCGGAGGATTCCCCGGAAGGGCTTCCGCCCAATCTCAGGACCGAGCTAAAAACGGTGCTTTCGTATATGGACCAGCTTCTTGAGTCCCTTCCCGAGGACAAGATTGAGGAATTCGCCAAATCGGAGTATTACGAAACCTACAAGAAACTTTTTGAGGAGCTGGGTCTGGCCTGATGGGACTCCTAAGCAGGGTTGCTCTTAACGACAGCGGCACAGGCCCTGTGCGGCAAGGCTCAGCCTTTGACCTTCCAAAAGTTCTTGATGAAATGGGCGAGGCTCTGGCTGACCGCATAATGCGGCTCCCACCCTCGCCGTCCCGGTCCGAATCTGCCCTTAACCTTCTAAAACCGTATATAGGCTTCAAGGCCGCTTTCTGTGCCGCCGGAGAAGGGGACCGCTATGTTGCCTACGCGGCGGCGGGAATCAGCGCGGGCAAAGCCGAATTTGACAAAAAAGACGTGGTTCTTTCCGGGGAGGGCCTTGAAAAACTGGATATTCCCGCCTCTCCGTACCGGATATGGGCCTTTGCCCTGGAAAATTCCGGCGTTCTTTTCCTCTACGAAGACCCCGCGAATCCCTTTACCGTTCCTTCCGCCGGGTCCCTGCTCGCAAAAATAAAGGCCGCGCTCCTTCCCTTTACCGGCAGGGCTGAAAAAGCGGCCGGGAATCCCGGCGTTGAAGACTTTATCAGCGCCTACTACAGGGACAAGGGGCCTTTCCGCGGCCTTGTTCTTGCAGGGGATACCGGGCTTTTGCCAACCCTCGCGGAGACCCTTGCCCCGGCCAGGATTACCGGACTCGCGCCGGGCGTCTGCCTCGTACTCTACCCGAAACCGCTGAACGAAAAACTCATGATCCACAGGCTGACGGAGAGTTTCGGTGTCAAGGTACTTTCGGGTTTTGAGGCTTCAGGCATAGCCGAAGCCCTGGGCCATATAGAAAATTACCGTAAAGCATGACCGAGCGTTTTGAGCCATCCCACTCAGGAGCGCCGACGGTTTTTTTCGGGCAGACAGCCCTTCATTCACAGTACAATCCCGAAAAAGAAGCCGCCCGCTATACGGCGTCCCTTGCCGTAAAACACGGGGCGGGAATTTTTCTTTTTATAGAACCCGCCCTGGGCTATACGGTAAAGGAACTGCGAAAGCGTTTTCCCCTGGGCCGTATGCTGGCCCTCCACTGTTCCGCGGCCTTTGCCGGAACGGGAGAACCTGACGCCGAATGGCACCCGGAATGCGGCATAAGCCTCGACGCTTTTCTTTCGGAGCGCGTTGCCGATGAGGAAGTCCCGGCGGTTCAGCTTGTGGAATGGAAGCCGTCCATGAACGCCTACGGCTCCCGTTACGCGGAACTTGTTTCCCGCTGCGCTGTCTTTCTCAGGCGGGGCATGGCAAACGCCAGTACGGCCCTGTATTTTGGGGAACGCTGGAACCGGAACGCCCGCAAAAACAGGCTGTACCTGAAAAAGGTCCTGGGCTTTACGCCGGGGGACTGTCCGGTACTCATCACCGGTTCAGGTCCTGACCTTGAAGCCTCTTTTCCGGCGCTTAAAGAGGCCGTTGAAACACAACGGGCCTTT
>JAISCK010000141.1 GCA_031265635.1 Spirochaetaceae bacterium | reverse complement strand
TTGACAAAACGGGAATTCGGCCTAATAGTTAGGCCATATCCATGAAACTTTTGGTGTTTGTTCTGAATCAGGAGGAATTTCTCGAGGAAGTGATGGAAGCCTATGTGGAGGCGGGGATTCCGGGGGCGACGATACTGGATTCCGAGGGGATGGGGCGCTTTCTTACCTATGAGATACCGCTTTTCGCCGACTTCAAGGATTTCATGAAGGGGAACAAGCCCTACAACAAGACCATCCTTTCGGTTATTCCTGATGAAAAAGTTATCGCCGCGCTGCTTCCGCTGATAGAAGGCGCTATAGGTCCCTTGAGCGGGCCGGGAACCGGCATCATGTTTACGCTCCCTGTTGACTGGGCGCACGGTCTGTACCATGATAAGGACACAAGGAGCGGCGAGAACAATGGCTGATTTCAGGGACATTTTCAGTGAGCGCACCGCGGCGGTACAGGTTGAGGTAAAGGACAGGAGCGCGGCCCTTGCCGCCGCTGTTGATATATTGTGCCGGAACGGGAAGGTTTTGGATGCCGGAAAGCTGCGCGATGAGATCGTCCGGCGCGAGGCGCTTGCTTCTACGGGTATTGGGCACGGCGCGGCGCTTCCCCATGTGCTTTGCGACGAGGTAAGTTCCCTCATGTTCGCGGTCCTTACGCTGAAACAGGGGGTGGACTTTAAGGCCGAGGACGGGCAGAAGGTGGACCTGGTGTTTCTGGTGGCCGGTCCCCGGGGAGAAACAGCGGCGCACTTAAAGCTGCTTTCCAAGCTGGCCCGGCTGCTCCATGACCAGGATTTCAGGGACAATCTGCGCGCCGCTTCTGACGCCGGGGCGCTGGCTTCGCTTATCTACAGGCAGGAGCAGGAGTAAGTCGTGGATGCCGGAAAAAAATGGCGGCTTTTCCGGGCCCTTTTGACCTGGATAGTTCTTTTTCTGCTCTGGTTTCTTTTTTCCGCCCAGTGGACGTTCTATGCCTTTTTTGCCGGTCTCGCCGCGTCGCTTGGCATGGCCTTCCTTTCGTATGATGTCTTTATAGAAGAATATGAAGCGGGGAAACATTCGGTGATACCCAGCTTTATTCCCGCCTTGCGTTATGTTTTTCTGCTTGTCAGGGCTATGTACGCTTCGAGTTTCGCCGTGTTCCGCGCTGTTTTTTCCGGGGCGATAAACCCCCGGGTGGTCCATTTCCGCACGAGGCTGCGTTCGGATCTTGCCAGGGTGGCGCTGGCCCATTCCATCACCTTTACTCCCAATACCATCACCCTGGAACTGGATGACGACCATTACATAGTTCACTGGCTTTTCGCGGTTACTAGACATTCCCGCCGGGCGGGAGAGGAAATAAAAGGGGATCTTGAAGAGGGTATCAGGAGGGTATGGTCATGAGTTCCTGGGTTTCTCTGGTTTTCCTCTGGACCATACGCATACTGCTCGCTTCCGCCCTTATTTCGGCGCTGCGTATTGTACTGGGGCCCCGCGGCTCGGACAGGCTTACCGCCCTGGCCCTGGTTACTTCTCTGGTACTGGCCGTGCTGGTGCTTTTCGGGGTTATGGAAGGCAGGAGCCCTTATCTTGATGTTGCCCTGATTTACGATATTTTCGGCTTTCTGGGGCTTCTGGGTATCGCGAGTTTTATCCGGGAAAAAAAAGAGGACTGATCATGGAGACGTTCACCTTTATACGGGAACTGGGCGCGGTGTTTTTCTGCGCGCTTGCCTGTATCGCCGCCCTGGCCGGTTCTGTTTCGCTGTTCCGTTTTCCCGATACCTATACGCGGCTTCACGGGGCGGGCCTTGGGGCGACTACGGCGTGTTTCTCGGTGTTTTTGGGTTCCCTCTGCGTTTCCCCGGATCTTGCCACAGCCGGCCGGCTTGTCCTGATTATTCTTTTCTTTTTTATATCCTGTCCGACCACCACCCACATCATAGCCCGTTATGCCTGGTATCAGGGGCTTGATCCCTGGCTGTCGCCGAGGCGAAAGGCTCCGGGGGAGGGCCCATGATACCTGCGCTTCTGGTTTTCATTCTGCTGCTTTCGGTCTACGCCCTTTTTTCCCCGGACCTGCTTTACGGGACTATCGCCCTTTCGGCAACCAGCGTCGCGGCGGCGCTGGTCTTTTATATGTGCCACGCTCCCGACATGGCCATAACCGAGGCGGCTGTGGGCGCGGGGCTTTCCACCATCATTTATGTCTGGGCCATCAGGGTAACGGAACGGAGCGACAGGCGGTGAAACGGGAACTGGCTGCCGGCGTCATCTGTATAATCCTCACCGCCCTGGTGCTTTTCCCCATGCTGCTTCCCGAAATCCCCTGGCCGGTTCTGGTCCGGGATACCCTGGTGAGGAGCAACAATACCGGCGCCCCGAATCTTGTCGCCGCCGTATATCTGGGCTACCGGGCCTATGATACCCTTGGGGAACTTACGGTGCTTCTCGCGTCCCTTAGCGCGGCGGTGGGTTTTATCAGGATGGGCGGGGAGGCTGTCAGGAAGCAGCGGTCCGGGTTTCAGCGCAGGACCCGTACCGGCATAATCGACCTTACCGCGGGAAAACTTTCTCCCATGGTGCTGCTCTTTGGCTGTTATCTGATGTTCTTTGGCCACCAGTCCCCCGGCGGCGGCTTTCAGGGCGGGGTGGTTCTGGCTTCGGGGATTATTTTTATTGCCCTGGGGAGAAGGGACGGCCGCCTTGATTCCCGCCATTCCCTCCTGGGGAGCGTCATGCTTGACAGGGTAGAGATGCTGAGTTTCCTCGGCATACTGCTCCTCTGCCTTTCCGGCCCTCTTGCCGGATACGCGGTTCTGGAAAATCCCATACAGGGTTCTTCCCTTGATCCGGCCGTGTATATCATCGCGTTTAACATGGTCATAGGGCTCAAGGTGGGTTCGGGCATTGCCGTAACCTGCCTCCTCCTCCTGGAGAGAAGCGATGGTTGAGCGTATGCTTCTTGGCCTGCTTTTTCTCGCGGGCTTCTTCGGCCTTATCACCAGGCGCAACCTGATAAAAAAAGTCTACGCCCTTTCAATAATGAATATGGCCGTACTTCTGCTGTTCAATGTTGAAGGCGGAAAGGCGGGGAAACACGCGCCGTTTATGCAGTACGCCGAAGATCCCCAAAGCTATGTGGACCCCCTGCCCCAGGCCATGATGCTTACGGCTATAGTGGTCGGGGTCTGTATCTCCATCGTGGCCCTGGCCATGGCGTACAGGCTTTTCAGGGAACACGGGACCCTTGACTGCGAAGAACTCAGGGAGAAGCTGCATGGCCATGAATGAGCTTCCTGTCCTCCTTGTTCTGCTTCCCCTTCTGGGCGCGGCGGCGGGCCTCGCGGTCAAACTGGTAAAGCGCCGGAGCATACAGAATATTCTTGAGTGGCTCGCGGCCCTCATTGGCCTCGCGCTTCCCCTCTTCATCCTGTTTCTCCTGCTTCCCCAGGTGCGGGAAGGGGGCTTCGTCTATACTGCTGGCAACAGGGGCGGTATTCTCGGCGTTGCCCAGCGCTTTGACGGTCTTTCGTGGCTTGTGGATGTTATGGGTTTTTCTACCCTTCTTGTGGTCTGGATTTATACCAGAGGCGCAGGTCCCCGGGGGAGTCTTTTTACAACCCTCTTTCTTGTTCAGACTTCGGCCATGGCGGGCATGGGTTCCTGCGCCGACCTCTTTAACCTTTTTATCTGTTTTGAAGTTCTCGCCATAGCCAATTACGCCCTGGTGGCGCTGGCCGAAAAGCCCAGGGCCTTTTTCGCTTCGTTTAATTATCTTGCCATAAGTTCGGCGTCCCTTACCTTTTTTCTTTTGGGGGTCTTTGGCTTTTACCGCCTTACCGGGTCCCTCTCTTACGAAGGCATAGCGGCGGGTCTTGCCGCCCTTCCCGGCGGGGGAGGGCCCTCCGCCCTGTTTTCCCTGGCCTGTATCTGCGCCGCGGCCCTGGTCCGGGTGGCGGTGATGCCCCTGGCCGGCTGGCTTCCCGACGCCCACGGTTCCGCTCCCCACGCGGTAACGGCGGTGGGCTGCGGCATGCTCCTCAAGCCCCCCCTCTTTGCCCTGGGGAGGTTCCTCCTTGTGTTTACCGGGGCGGGAGGGAGCCGTATGGCCGCCCCCCTCTGGGAAACCCTGGGGCTTATCGGAGTCTTTACCGCCCTGGGAGGGGTTATCATGGCCCTTTCCCAGAGTGATGTTAAAAGGCTTCTGGCTTATCATTCCATAAGCCAGGTCGGTTATGTGGTAAGCGCCTGGGCCCTGGCAAGCCCCCTGGGCTTCGCGGCGGCCTTTCTCCACGCGGCGTTTCACTCCATGTTCAAGGGCCTCCTCTTTCTTACCGTGGGAAGCGCCGTCGACGCGGGGAATAACCGGGATGTGTACGCCTACAGGGGAGCGGCAAAAATTCTTTCGCGTTCGGGGGACCGCGCCGGCGTTACGGTGGTTTCGTTCTTTATAGCGGCCCTTTCCATAGCCGCTGTTCCGCCGTTTTCCGGTTTTGCCAGCAAATACGGTATTCTTCACAGCCTTGAACAGTACCGCTGGAAGTACCTTGTGTTGAGCTTTGTGGGTATTGGAACCATGGCCTCGATGATTAAACTGGGCCGCATATTTTTCGGAAAGCCCGGCGAAAGCGCCGGCGCTGGGGGGCGGGCCGAAGCGCGCGCGGCAGCCGAAGCGCGGGAAGACCCGGAGGGGGCCGCGTATCCCGACCACCACGGCATTCCCCAGGGCCCTTACCGCATCGGCTTTTTCGTCAAGGTCGCCATGCTGCTCTGGGCTCTGCCCTGCGCCCTCCTGGGAATCTTTTCCCTTCCCCTGGGGCGTTTTGCGGCGGAGCTTCTCGGCGCCGAACACAGCCCCGTGCCGGAGGACCTTTTTTCCCTTTCGTCCGTGGGGTCTTTTTTCTTCTATCTGTGCGCGGCGGCGGCGCTGTATGGTCTTCTTTCATGCAGGGCAGGGAAGGCCCTTACCCACCGCATACGGGACCTTCCCCGGAGCTTTTACGGGCTTATGGCCGGTTTTGTGGCGACCCTCTGTATCTTCGCGGCGGGCCTGCTTCGTTAGACGTAATAAGGATGACGTATGATTTTTTCAGATGAAATAAGGGCCCTCTTTGACGCCATGTCCGAGGGTATTGTGTACATAGACCTTGACGGGCGCATCATTTTTGCCAACGCCGCGTACCGCCACTTTCTCGAAATCGAAAACAATATCCGGGGCGATCAGAAGGTTGAAGGCTTTTACCTTAAAGACCTGCGGCCCAGGGCCCAGCTTCCCAGCGTGGTAAAGAGCGGCGTTCCCGTACTTCACGCGCCCCGGCGGGAAAAAAAGGATATTTACTTTGTCAACATGTATCCGGTGATTACAGGCGGGAAAACCATAGGGGGCCTTTCTGTCGTAACCTTTATCAAGGATGCCTGGGATTTCCGTTCCGAGCTTGAATCCCATACCCGCCGTGGCGGCGATGATAAAAAAACAATGGTTCCCTATACCTTTGATTCCATCATCGCCGAAGCGCCCCTGTCTCTGGCCGTAAAAACCATGGCCATGCGCATTGCCAATACCGGCGCGACCGTGCTTCTTGAGTCGGAAAGCGGCACCGGAAAGGAACTGTACGCCCAGGCCATACACAACGCCAGTTCCCGGCGCGGCGGGCCCTTCCTCGCCATCAACTGCGCCAATTTCAGCAAGGACATACTTGAATCGGAACTCTTCGGCTATGACGAGGGCGCTTTTACCGGGGCAAAAAAGGGCGGGAAAAGCGGACTCTTTGAGGCGGCAGGCGGCGGAACCATACTGCTCGACGAAATCTCCGAGATTGAACTTCCCCTCCAGGCAAAACTGCTCCGGGTCCTCCAGGACCACCGCATACGCCGCGTCGGCGGGGTGGACGAGATAGACGTGGATGTCCGGGTCATCGCCTCCTGCAACGCCGATCTCAACAAACGTGTGGAAGAAGGAAAATTCCGCAAGGATCTTTACTACAGGCTGAATGTGTTCCCCCTTCATATTCCCGCGCTGCGGGAGCGTCCCGAAGAAATCAGGCCCCTTGCCCTGGGCATACTTTCGGAATTTTCCCGGACGCAGAACAAGGAATTTTCCCTTACCGAAAAAGCCCTGCGCTGCCTTGAACGGCACAACTGGCCCGGCAATGTACGGGAACTCCGCAATGTGCTGGAATTTTCGGGGTATCTTGCCGACAACGGGGTCATTGAAGCGGATAATCTTCCCGAAATTTTTTTGAAGCCTGAACAGGATGACGCGGAAGGCGGGCTTGCCGGCAAGGTCCGGGCCTTTGAGCGGGGCGAAGTACTGAAACTGCTCTACAAATACGGCAATGACGTAAAAGGAAAACAAAAGGCCGCCGACGCGCTGCACATATCCCTGGCGACCCTGTACAACAAACTCGGCGAAAACGGCTGACCGGGCCGCGTGACGGATGGCCCCGGCAGTATGCAAAAACCATTCCGTGGGGATTTTTAACTTGCCTTTCCGCGAAGACCGGGTTTATACTGGTTAAAACCTAAAGCCGCTCTTTCAAAATAGGAGGGTTGAAAGAGCCTCACGTCATTCATTATTAAGGAGACAGACTATGTTCAAGAAAATCACTAACGCTTGTGTCAAACTTGTACAGCGCTTTCTTCCCGATCCATTTATCTTCTGTATTATTCTGACCATTATTACCTTTGTGGCGGCCCTGCCGCTGACCGGTCAGAATCCCCTGCAGATGGTGGTGCATTGGGGCAACGGTGTCTGGGTGTTGTTGGCCTTCTCCATGCAGATGGCATTGGTCCTGGTCCTTGGTTCGGCCATGGCCAATTCCCCTCCCATGAAGAAGCTCCTCAAAGCCCTCGCTTCTATCCCCAAAACACCAACGCAGGCCATTGTGCTTATCACGGTAATTTCTCTGCTTGCCTGCTGGCTCAACTGGGGTTTCGGTCTCATAGTCGGCGCCATTCTGGCCAAGGAAATTTCCAAAACCGGCCTCAAGGTTGACTATCCCCTGATCATCGCCGCGGCCTATTCGGGCTTCCTCATCTGGCACGCCGGTCTCTCTGGCTCCATACCCCTGGGTATCGCCACAGCGCCGGCGGCGGGGCAGGCCATTGTCAATACCGGCGGTGTTCTCACCGAAGCGGTTCCCATAGGGAGTACGGTTTTTTCCTGGTGGAACCTGCTTATCTGCGCCGGCCTCTTTGTTTTCCTTCCCATTGTTAATGTGGCTATGCATCCTAAGGGAAGCGACATTAAACTCATTAATCCTGAACTCCTTAAAGAAGAAGAAGAGGAAGTAATAAAAACCCCTGAGACTCCTGCTGAAAAAGTTGAAAACAGCCGTATTCTTCAGTGGATAACTATTATTCTTGCCATAGTGTATCTGGTCCGCCGCATGACCTCTTCCGGTTTTGCCCTTGACCTTAACATCGTCAACATGATCTTCCTCGCCCTGGGGCTTATCTTCTACGGGAAACCCATACTTTATGTACGGGCTATATCAAAGGCCGCCAAGGAAGCGGGGCCCATACTACTCCAGTTCCCCTTCTACGCCGGTATTCAGGGCCTCATGGTCGGCGCGACCGCTGC
>JAISCK010000078.1 GCA_031265635.1 Spirochaetaceae bacterium | reverse complement strand
AAGCAGGGGAGCAGGATGAGGGCGGTGTACAGGGTTACGGAGACGTTCCCCTGCAGGGTGAATATGCGCGTATTGCCGCTCCGCTCGAGGTCTATGAGCGCGGCGAGGATTTGCAGCGGCGTGAGGAGGGCGCAGATGACGACCAGGGGGGGCTTTCTGAAAAACGAACCCATGAGGGCAAAAAGGCAGGCCCACAGGAAGAGCAGCACAAAGCTCAGGTCCAGCGCCGCGGCTATCATGCTGCCCGCGACCGTAAGGATCACCGCAGCGTTGCCGAAATAATTTCCCTTGCGGGGAATCTTCACCTGGGAAAAATAGGGAACCAGCACGGTATACACCGCGACGGCGCAGAAAATTTTCAGCGCCGTAAGCAGGGCGTCGCTGTTTTCCCCCAGGCCCAGAAGCCGCCTGACAAGGGCGGACGCGAGTTCCGCCCCGAAAAGGGAGACCGAAAGGAGCAGGAAGAGGAGGCCCGCTATCCAGAAACGTTTCGCGAAAACTTTCCACTGGAGCACCAGGAGGCGGCGCTTTACCACGGAATACACAAGAAGGATAAAGAGCGTCAGCGCCGACGCGGCGAGAAAGAGCAGGGCCGTGGCGGTTTCGGAAAGGTAAAAGGTCTTTCCCGGAATATGGAGCAGCGAATAATGATAGTCCATATCAGGGGGAACCGCGTCCATATCCTCAACCCAGCGGCCGAGCAGCGCGGCCAGTTTCCCTTCTTCAAGAGGCGGCCCCTTCATTCCTTCTATGAGGAAAGAAGGAAAGTCAAGGCTCTGGGCTGTTTCAAGGGGGCCTGTTTCTCCGGCAAGGGACAGTTTGTACAGTTCGTTAAAATGTACGGAAAAATCATAGGGTACGGTTTCTTTCTCGCAGAGCCCGGTGAAAAGCCGTATCATTTCAAGGGGGCTTATATTCCCCCGCGAGCCGTTGTGCAGCAAAAGGCCGCCCGGCGCGGAAGGCAGGTCCAGATAGATGAGTTTTGCCGTTTCGGTATACAGGGCCAAAAGGTCCCTGAGCCCCGAATGGCGGGGCGCGTCAATGTCAGGAGGCAGGGAGGAATATTCCGAACCGAGAAACGCTACGCGGATTTCCCTGTCCGGGGGCTCCGCCGCGAGCTTTTCCAGAAGCAGCAGCGTTTCGGTTATATCGTAGCGGCTTTCTTCACTGTCCCCGGAGCCGTAGAGGGGCACGGCAAGTATCAGGGCATCCTTCCCGGTGTTTTCCCGGGGTTCAAGAAGCACATGGACAGAAGAGCCGAAAGCGCCGAAGGCGGGGAAGAGGTCCCGCGTTTCCGGGTGGAATCCCATGGTTCCGAGGGCGGCGGCAAGGTCTTCCTGCCGCCGCTTTTCCGTATCCCGCATTGACAAGCCCGGTATCGTACCGGGCCCTTCTTCCCCGGACAGCGGGGACGGGGCAAGGCAGAGCATGAAAACCAGAACTAAAAAGCTCACCGGACAAACATAGTCCATGCTCCTTCAAGGGTCAAGGACGGGCAGGGCAGGAGGTTCACATAAGGAAGGCTCTCCCTGTATACTACCCTGACATGGCCGGGAGGAACCGCAAAAAAGAATTTGATCTTCATCTCAAGATAGCCCTTACCGAAAGAGGAACCGGCCTTTTTCTGCGGCAAAAAAAGGGGCTTTCCAAATTCCGCATGACGGATACTTCCGAAGAGTACGGCCTTTTGATGGAAAACGGGAGCCCCGCCTCGATACAGCGCTTTCTCCTCGCCGATTGTATTTCCAAAATAGAGGCCGCCAATATCGACCCCCTCTCGGCCAGGAGCGACATCATCGATCTTGCCAAGCTCATTGTCCACAGCCTTCTGTACCGTCATTTTGACGCGGAACTGCTCAACCGGGTTCTGGCGTCGGAAATCGTCGTCCGGTGGAACCGTGCCAATCCCCAGTCCCTGATAGACGAAAAAGCCTTTCAGGGAAGCGCTTCGTCCGAGCTCAAGAAACTTGTCGGCGAAAAAGCCCCTGATGTGGAGAAGATACGGAAGCTCATCCTCGATCCCCTGAAACTCGGCATAGCCGGCAACGCGAGGTTTGACAACGAGGAAAAAAAAGTACAAATACTCCAGGTAGAAAAATTCATGGATATTTCCAATGCGCTGCTGTGGTACATACTGCTGAAATTTCAATCCGACTGGAATTTCAGGGATCTTACCCTGGTGATACGGAGCTGCCTTGTGGAGTATCTCAAAAAAGTCCGTATCGCCGACTATATCGCCCTGATGATTATGGAACTGGCCCTTGCCTCGGAATACAGGAGCATACGGAAAGAAGCGGCCATCGCGGAGCTGGGCGGCCTTCCCGGCGGCTCTCCCGGCGGCCTTCCTGAAGGCGAAAAGCTGGACAGCATCATCCGGTCCCTGAAAGCCAAAAACAGCCTTGTCAGCATAGCCTGGAAAATGGGGGGCAACAGTTCTTCCATAGGGACGGAACGCAGGCTCCAGGTGGTTCTCTACGACCGGAGCGCGGATGTACGGGAAATCAGAAGCGGCATTGACGAAGTAAAGTCGGCGGATGTCAGAAAGCGGAGCATATACAGTTTTTACCGCGAACAAGAGGACGGAAAAACGCAGGCCGGCCTGGGGCTCTACTATATTTCCTATCTGGAAGAAGCCTGTGAGCGGGTGGACATCAAATTCGAATACCTGGTAAACCAGATACCGGATACGGATATTACTATGATAACCCTCTCTTTTATTTTATGATATATATTGAAATGAAAACGCGGCGATTTTTTCCATGCGGAACGGCCCGGCTTTTGGGGCGTCTCCTTGCCTGCCTCGCGCTGTTCCTGTCCTGTTCCCAGGCCGAACCCAGGGTAGTCCGGGCGGTGATAAGCCTGGTGTATTACCAGAGCCAGACGGGAGTAGAGGCGGCTTATTCCTTTTTCGTACTCCCCGAAGACGATGACGGCATCAAGGACCTTGATACGCTGTACCTGTACCATGACAAGGATGAACTGGTGTGGCAGCTCGGTTCCGAAGACTGGATAAGCGTGGATGTGGACGGAAAGGCGTGGATAGGAAGCCGGGGCATAAGCATGAGCGACGGCCTGCCCCTGCCCAGGGGGCAGTTCAGGGCGGTGCTGGCGGACAAGGGCGGAAGCAGCGGCGAAAGGACCTTTGCCTTTGACGGGCCGCCGGGGGGCCGGCCTTTTCCGGTCTTTACCGTAAGCGGCGGCCAGTACCACGTCGAGTCATCGTATCCGGCGCATTCCCTGCTCTGGTACGATGAAAGCGGGGAAAACATAGGATCGTCCGTACTTGCCGCCCTTGACGGAAACCTCGTTGACCTTGGCTTTCCCCCGGAAAGCAGAAGCGCCGCCCTGTGGGCCGAGGACGCGGAGCATTATACCTCGGCCCTGACCCAGGTCCTTCCCCTTGACTAGGACAGGCGGGACAGCTGCGGTGAACAAGAGCTATGTACTCAGGGCCGGACGCATGACCGGCGCCCAAAAGCGCTCGTATGAGGAATATTCCGGCAAGTGGCTTGTTCCCTTTGTTCCGGGAAAGGCCCTTGACGCTGAGGCCGTCTTTGCCGGCCGGGGGCCCCTGTGCGTGGAAATAGGGTTCGGCATGGGTACGGCCACCGCCGTACTGGCCGCTCAAAATCCCGGAATCAATTACCTGGGCATAGAAGTCCACCGGCCCGGCATAGGCCGCCTGCTCTGGGAAATAGAAACACGCGGCCTTTCCAATATCAGGGTAATAGAGGGAGACGCCGTGGATGTCCTTTCTTCCATGAGTTTCAAGGCGGACAGCTTTCACATTTTTTTCCCCGACCCCTGGCCCAAAAAACGCCACCACAAGCGGCGGCTTGTGCAGGGGCCCTTTGCCGCGCTTCTGGCCCAAAAGCTGAAAAAGGGCGGCTGCCTGTACATGGTTACCGACTGGGAGGATTACGCGCGACAGGCCCTCGCGGCCCTTGGCGCGGCGGAGGGGCTTGAAAACCGCTATGACGGCTTTGCCCCGGCCCAGTCCTGGCGGCCCCGGACAAAATTTGAGCAAAAGGGTATAGAAAAAAATCACCGGGTATGGGAACTTATGTTTGAGCGGGGATAGTATGGCGAAGGCAAAGACTGCGGGAGAAAAAGAAGGCCGCGTAGCGGCGCTGGAACGGCTTGTCAAAAGCTACCAGGATTCCTATTACAACGGCGAGGGCGAAATCTCCGATCAGGAATTCGACCTTTTATGGGATGAATTAAAGCGCCTCAGTCCCGGCAGTCCCGTTCTTGCCGGAGTGGGCGCGGACAGGACCGACGGCTTTCCCAAGGCCCGGCATCTCATTCCCATGGGAAGCCAGGAAAAGGCGGCCAACCCCGATGAGTTTCGCGCCTGGGCCAAAAAAACGCCCGCTGCTTCCTACGCTGCCCAGTACAAACTTGACGGGGCCAGCCTTGAGCTTCAATATGAAAAAGGAAAACTGATCCGGGCCATAACCAGGGGCGACGGCGTTATCGGCGACGAGATAACCCCCAACGCCCTCAGGATGGCCGGTGTCAAAAGCGGCCTCAAGGCGGGCCGTGGCGCTTCGGGCCGGGCCTTTTCAGGCGGCGTGCGCGGCGAAGTGCTCATGACCCGCGAGGTCTGGCAAAAAAAATACCCCGGCAAGGCAAACTGCCGCAACGCGGCCAACGGCCTGATGCGGCGCAAGGACGGGGAGGGCTGCGAAGACCTTGTTTTCGTGGCCTATGACGT
>JAISCK010000025.1 GCA_031265635.1 Spirochaetaceae bacterium | reverse complement strand
CAGCCTCAACAGCCAGTTCGCGGACCGTCTCAATGAGCGGCGCGGGGGAACTCATTCTGCCTATGCAGCCCCGCAGCCGCGTTCCCCTGCGGAGGGTAACAAAGGCCCCGCAGGGCGCGCTAAGTTCCCCGTCCGGGTTTTCCGTCCCGGCATAGCGGGGACCGCGCTTTTCAAGCCTTGACGCTATGGCTTCCCTGGCTTCCTCAAGGAGCCGTTTCTTTCCATTTTGGGATAAGCTGAAATTCATACTATAGGGTATACCTGAAAAACGCGAAAGGCAATATGATGAATTGACACGGTATACCGTGTTTTGTATGATGGCGTCATGGATATAGAGGAGCTTGTAACTACCGCCCAACTGGCCCATCTCAGGGTTGACAGGGCGGAACTGGCCGCGAGTCTGCCCGCCTTTGAACAGATGCTGGGCTTTTTTGCCGTCATGGGGGCCGCCGGTACTGACGAAAATCCCGCCGGAACGGTTATGAAGGCCGACGCCGCCCATTTCAGGCCCGACACGCCGCCGCGGGGCCTTCCCGATAAAAATCTCAACGAAAGTATCCTTAATAATCCCGGAGAACGGGATGGCCGTTTTGTGGTCATTCCCAATGTCCTGTAAAACATGAGCGCCAACAGCCTTAACAGCATCCTTCCCGGCGGATACGAATCGTATGTTACATCATGGGAAGAAAAGATAGCTTCATTTATTCAATTTGAACCCGGACTTGGGGAAACATCTTTACAGGGAACGGAACAACCCGTTTCTTCCGCCGCCGAATCTTCCCCTGACAAAGACGGGGAAGAGGCCGCCGCGTTCATCAGGGGGCTTCCCTTCGCGGTCAAGGACAATATCGCGGTCAAGGGTTTTTCCCTGAGCTGCGGATCAAAGCTCCTTGCCGGGCTCACCTCGCCCTATACCGCCACGGCTGTACAGCGCCTGGAACATTCCGGCTGCCGGGTTGTGGGCAAGACCAATCTGGACGAATTCGGCATGGGTTCTTCCACCGATAATTCGGGAATTCAAAAAACCAACAATCCCTGGGACACGGACAGGGTGCCAGGCGGTTCTTCGGGAGGGTCCGCTGCCGCGGTGGCGGCGGGGCTTGTGCCCTTTGCCCTGGGCTCGGACACCGGCGGTTCGGTGCGCCAGCCCGCGTCGTTCTGCGGCGTGGTGGGGCTCAAGCCCGGTTACGGCGCCGTGTCCCGTTACGGCCTTGTGGCCTATGCGTCAAGCCTCGAGGGCATAGGCGTTCTCGCGGACTCGGTAAAGCGGGCCAGGGCCGTCTTTGCCGTGATGCGGGGGAGCGATCCCCTGGACCAGACCACCCTGGCCGCGCCGCCCCAGTCGCCGGGGCTCTACGGGGGAAAAAAAGGCCCCCGGACAATCGGGGTCCTTTCGGCCCAGGCCATAGCCAGGGCGGCCTCGGCAAAAACCGGGGGATCCCTTAGCGCCCAGGCCGCCGAACTTGAGGCGGCGGTGGAGAAGTCCTTTGCCCTGTCCAAGGACAGGCTCAGGGCCCTGGGCCATACTCTTGAGGATATTGAAATCCCCAGCCTTGCGTACGGGGTGCCCGCCTACTATACCATCGCCATGGCCGAGGCCAGCGCCAATCTTGCCCGCTTTGACGGTATACGCTACGGCAGGCGGCCTCCCTGGGCGGAGAAC
Organism: Spirochaetaceae bacterium; assembly: GCA_031265635.1. GTDB lineage: Bacteria > Spirochaetota > Spirochaetia > Treponematales > Breznakiellaceae > JAIRTD01. The sequence goes on along the minus strand of JAISCK010000025.1, from coordinate 4,611 downwards.
CCCGACGAACTTATGGACAAGACCAGGGACACGGGTTTCGGAAACGAGGTAAAACTCAGAATACTTCTGGGAACCTTTGTGCTCAGATCGGGATTCCAGGACCGCTACTACCTGCGGGCCCAGAAAATACGCGCGGAAATACGGAAGGAATTTGAAGCTCTGCTGGGGACCGCCGCGGGCAGGGGGCGCTTTGACGCGATCCTCATGCCCGTGTTTCCCACCAGGGCATTTGGCAGGGGAACCGCGGCCCTTTCGCCCTTTGCCCAGAAAGCCGCCGACCTGTATACCTGCTGCGCCAATCTTGCCGGACTTCCGGCCCTGGCTTTTCCCGCGAGCCTTGAGGACGGGCTGCCTGTGGGCGTGCAGCTTTTGGGCAGGGCCTTTTCAGAAGGAACCCTCCTTGATATTGCCGAAGGGTATGAGGAAGCGCATCCCTTCCCCCACCCGGAAGGCTACAGGGCCTTCTGGCCGTAAAGACCTTTTCGCGTAACGGGAGTGTAGTGTGTATCAGTCATTCATAGGTCTGGAAGTTCATATTCATCTGCTTACAAAAACCAAAGTGTTTTGCGCATGCCGGTCGGCTTTTGGCGATGAACCCAATACCAATGTCTGCCCTGTCTGTATGGGCTACCCCGGCGTGCTGCCGGCCCTTAACATCGAAGCCATGCGCATGGGCTGCATTGTGGCCCGCTCCCTTTCCTGCACGATTCCCAGGGAAACCTGGTTTGAGCGGAAGCAGTACTTCTACCCTGATATGACCAAGAACTATCAGATTTCCCAGTTCGCCTCGCCCCTTGGCCGGGACGGCTGGATTGAGATTGAAGGAAGAGGCAGGGAGGGGCTCATCAAAAAGCGGGTCCGCGTCAAGGAATGTCATCTTGAAGAAGACGCTGGCAAGATGATACATACCGGGACCGTTTCGCTTCTGGACTATAACCGCGCCGGCGTCTCGCTCCTTGAAATTGTTACCGAACCTGATATGGAAACAGGCGAGGAGGCCGAGCTTTTTATACAGCAGCTCAGGCGCCTTGTCCGGTATCTCGGCGTCTGCGACGGCAATATGGAAGAAGGGTCCCTCAGGGCCGACGCCAATGTGTCCATCAATCTGAGCGGCAGGGGACTCGGCAAAAAGGTTGAAATAAAAAACCTCAATTCGTCCCGCTTTGTCCGCCTTGGCCTTGAGTATGAAATCAAGCGCCAGGGGCGGCTGCTTGACGAAGGCGGGGAAGTGGTCCAGGAAACCCGGCTGTGGAACGAGAACCGCGACCGCACCGAGCCCATGCGCAGCAAGGAAAACGCCCAGGATTACCGCTACTTTCCCGAACCCGACCTTCCTGTTTTTACGCCTGACGAAGCCTTTCTTAAAACCGTTGAAAACGCCCTGGTCGAGCTTCCCCTTGCGCGCTTTAAGCGCTTCATGGCGGAATACGGCCTGAATGAAGAACAGGCCGGCCAGCTCTGCGACGAAAAAGCCTTTGCCGATTATTTTGAAGAAGCCGCGGCCGTTGCGGTCGGAGCGGGCCTTGCGAAGGGCGACGCGTCCGGGCGCATAGCCAACTGGCTCCTGGGGGATATACGGCATATCCTGGGCCGGGAAGGCATGGCGTTATCCGCTATAGCATCGTTCAGCCTCAATCCCCGGCGGCTTGCTTCCCTTGTGGCAATGACCGCATCGGGAAAAATTTCAGGCAAAACCGCCAAGCAGACCGCGGAAGCGGTTATCAGGGAGGACAAGGACCCCGATCTCATTGTCAGGGAAAAAGGCTGGGAACAGCTCTGCGATCCCGCGCTCATCGCCCGGGCGGCCCAGGCGGCCTTTGCCGCCGAAGCGGACACGGTACACGAACTCCGCCTCCTTGCCTCAGGCGGCCCCAAAGAAAAACGCCGCCGCGCCCTGACAGCCTACCTTGTAGGCAAGGTCCTCGCCGCCACCGGAGGCCGGGCCGACCCCAAAATAGCCGGAGAAGAAGTCGCCTCGCTGTTACGGCGCTGAGGGAAAACCTTGCCGTAACGCCTCATGTTTCACGCCAACAGGAACCGGTATAGTTTGGTTTGAAGCGGCAACATTCAATCTTGTATTTATCCTGGTTTTTGTGCATCCTCTGGATATGCCTATCAAAATTCCCGCGGCCCTGCCCGCCTATAATGCCCTCAGGGAAGAAAACGTCTTTGTCATGACCGAGGTCCGGGCGGAACACCAGGACATCAGGCCCCTCAATATCGGCATTGTCAACCTCATGCCCACCACCCTTGATACTGAAATTCAGCTTCTGCGCCTCCTGGGCAACACGCCCCTCCAGGTAAATATTACCTTTCTCCGCATGGGAAGCCATGAGTCCCGTAATGCCCCGCCCGGACATCTTGAGCGTTTCTATCTGGATTCGGATTATATCATAGAATCCGGGCGGCGTTTTGACGGGCTTATCATTACCGGCGCGCCGGTAGAAACGCTTCCCTTTGAGGAGGTCGATTACTGGGACGAACTGGCCGCCGTGCTGGACTATTCCAGGACCAGTGTCTGGTCCACCCTGCATATATGCTGGGGCGCCCAGGCGGGGCTTTACCGGCACTACGAAATCCCCAAAAAGGAGCTTCCCGCTAAACTTTTTGGTGTTTTTCCCCACAGGGTCAATGAACGGAACACCACCCTGTTCCGGGGTTTTGACGATGAATTCCTCGCCCCCCAGTCCCGGCATACCGCCAGCGACCGGGACGCCATAGCCGCCCATCAGGCGCTGACCATAGAGTCCGAAACCCCTGAAACCGGCGTCTTTATCGCCACCGCAAGGGAGGGCAGGGAAATCTACGTTACCGGCCATCTTGAATACGATACCCTGACGCTGGACCGGGAATACCGCCGGGACCTGTCCAGGGGCCTTCCCGCCGCCATACCCCGCGGTTACTACCCCGGCGATAATCCCCGCCTGACACCCGTGGTACGCTGGCGGGCCCATGCCCACCTGTTTTTTTCAAACTGGCTTAACTATGTCTACCAGGAAACCCCCTATAATCTTGAATCCATTCCCGTCTGAATCCGGGAACCGGGAAAACTTCAATTTAATATGGCTTTTTTCCCTGTTTAGCTGTATCCTGTTTTCAGGAGGCTACCAATGAAAGACTTACCAGGATCCAAGACCGAGGATAATCTTAAAACCGCTTTTGCCGGAGAATCCCAGGCCCACACCAAATATTTGTACTACGCGTCAAAGGCCGAAAAAGAAGGCTACCAGCAGATAGGGGCTCTTTTCAGGGAGACCGCCCTGAACGAAAAAGAACACGCCAAAATCTGGTTCAAACTGCTCCACGGCGACAATGTGCCCGGTACGGAGGCCAATCTTAAAGACGCCGCCGCGGGGGAAAACTACGAATGGACCGACATGTACGCGGGTTTTGCCAAAACAGCCAGGGAAGAAGGCTTTGACGCCATAGCCAAACTCTTTGAACTGGTAGGCGGCGTCGAAAAGGAACATGAGGAACGGTACAGAAAACTCCTGGCCAATATTGAAAAGGGCCTGGTATTCTCGCGGGAAGGCGACCAGATGTGGAAATGCTCCAACTGCGGCCACATTGTGATAGGCAAAAAAGCCCCCGAACTCTGTCCCGTCTGCAAACATCCCAAGGCCTATTTCGAGATCAGGGCCCAAAACTACTAAGCGCGCCGCCCCGGTTTACGGTTTGCCGGGGCAGAGCCCGCCTGAGGGCCCTGTCCTGTTGCCGGCCCGGAAGTGTGATTCTTCCGGGCTTCTTCGGCAAAGACCCGGATCAGAGTCTTCACCATGTGAAGCAGATCTTCGGGGAGCGCCGCAAGGTCGTCGAGGAGGGGGCGGAATTCAAGATACCGGGAAATGTTGACGGCGTTCTGGTGCTGTTCCCCGTTTACCAGGTATTCAACCGAGAGGCCCAATAACTTCGCCATTCTTACCGCCACATCCGCCGGGGGTATGGACTGTTGAACCCCCAGATAGCCCTCAAGGGCCCGTTTTTTTATCCCCGTCCTGGCGGCAAATTCCTTCTGGGTAAGACCGGCATAGTCAATTTCCGAACGTAATCTATCGGAGAAACTCGACATAAAATATTTAATACCATAATTATGTTATTTTACTCTTGAAAGTAGCATTATTATGTGATATTTTGTAGTAATCACATAATAATGTGCATCCTTCCTGGTGGATGAAGGATTTACACAACTTGTGATGTATAAAATTTCAGACATAAGGAGTTTAGGCATGAAAAAGAAAACCTTGATGATGGGAATACTTGGCATACTGCTTGTATTCAGTTTGACCTTTACCGCCTGTTCTTCAGGCGGTGATGATAGCAACACCAGCAATGTTAGCGCGGATTTCACTCCCACGGCATTACAGAGCGGGTTGACCCTTTCCGCCCAAAAGAACAACGACACCGGCGTCATTACCGTTACGCTGCGCGGTACTATAAGCCAGCCTGGTGATTTTGAGGCCCAGTTTTCTCCGGGCGGACCGGATAAACCGGCGGGAAACTACGCCTATGTGAACTTTTCCCTCGCAAGCGTTATAATGCCGGTTGCGGATGAGGTAATCGCCATACGTCAGGATAACGATGCGCTCCGTTATTACGCGAACACAGATACGG
>JAISCK010000216.1 GCA_031265635.1 Spirochaetaceae bacterium | reverse complement strand
TTTGCCCTTATACCCGGCGTTTTTGGCGAGGAACACGGCCTGGTAAATTCAACAATGAAACTGGTCCGCTACAAGGTCAGGGACTTTTACCGGGGCCGCATTGACGAGCTCTATGCGTCAGGACTCGCGGACCCGCGCATTGAGGGCAACAGGAAGGCTCTCAGGGAAATATTGAAAGTAAGAGGCTCGTGCTGAAGCTCCGCTTTGGGAAGTTCTTCCGGCCTCTTCCTGTATGTTGCTCTTTGTGCTATGCTAAGGACATGAACAGACTGCATAACTGGTATATCCGCTCAGGTTTTTGCCTTTCGCTTCTGCTGGTAACGGTAAGCGCTTCCTGCGAGCCCAGGGATGACGCCCTGGGAGACGGGCTTTTTGCCCGCATCACGACCGGCAGGGGGGACATTGTGGTCCGCCTTGAATATCAAAAAACGCCCCTTACGGTCTGCAATTTTGTCGGCCTTGCCGAGGGCGCGTTTTCATTTTCGGGCGGGAAACCGTTCTACAACGGACTTACCTTTCACCGGGTGGAAGAAAATTTTGTGATTCAGGGCGGCGATCCTCTGGGCAACGGCCAGGGCGGGCCGGGCTATAATTTTCCTGACGAAATAGTCGCGTCGCTCAGGCATGACGGCCCCGGCGTGCTTTCCATGGCCAATGCCGGGCCCAATACCAACGGCAGCCAGTTCTTCATCACCCACCGGGCAACGCCCCATCTTGACGGCAGGCATACGGTGTTTGGCCGGGTGGTCGAGGGCCAGCGGGTGGTCAATGCCATACGGGCGGGGGATGTGATAGAACGGATTACGATTATCAGAAACGGCCCTGACGCGAGGGCCTTTAAGGCCGACCAGGCGGCTTTTGACACGTACCTTGCCTCGGCCAGGGCAGCCGGCGCGGCGCGGCTGGAAGAACAGCGCGGAGCAGATCTTGCCCGTGTCGCGTCGCAATACCCCGATCTTGTTGAGGATCCTTCGGGGCTGCTGTATAAAATTCTTAAAAACGGAGACGGTCCCAGGGCCGAGCCGGGAAAGACCGTGGGCCTTTCGTACAGGGGCATGTTTATTTCCGGCGAGGTTTTTGACGATTCTGATTTTACCGGCAGGCTGCTTGAATTTGTCGTTGGAAGCGGCAGGGTGATCCCCGGCTTTGACCAGGCGGTGCGGGATATGCGCCGGGGCGAAAGGCGGCTTGTGGTGATTCCTCCGGAGCTTGCCTACGGCGAGCGGGGGGCCGGCGGTGTCATTCCGCCTAACGCCTTTCTGGTTTTTGAAATGGAACTGGTTCAGGTACGGTGATGACCAGGATATGCGCTCACGCCGGCATTGACGGAACAATCCCCAATTCCCTTGAAAGCCTGGAACTGGCCTCTCTCCGGGGTTACGATGTGGTGGAATTCGACATTACCCGGTACGGGGAAAAGCTCGTACTGGCCCACGATATAGAGGCGCGTTTTGAGACAGAGCCTCCGCCCCTTCTTGCCGGGGGCCTGGCCCTGCTTAAAAACCGGGACATAACGGTCAACTGCGATATAAAAGAGCCATCCATGACCCCTGAGGTAAGCGCCCTCATTAAAGAATTCGGCATGGAGGATAAGGCTTTTTTTACCGGAGAAATCGCCCCTGATTTTGAAAGCCTCACTCCTTACAAATTTTTTCTCAACGCGGATAATCCCTGTCTGGACATTCCCCCGCGTATTGGTTTAACCGAGGCGGAAAAACTTGCCGGGTTTTTCAGGAACTCAGGAAACAGCAATTTTTTGGGATATAACTTTGACTACCTTGTCCTGGCCCCTGAGGGGCTTGCGCTGTTCCTTAACGAAAACATTCCCTTCATTCTCTGGACCGTCGATGACGAGGCGCTTATACCGGGCTATATTGACAAGGGTATCTGGGGCCTTACCACCAACAAGACGCGCTTTGCCCTTGAGTACCGTAATTCCGCTTTACGCTCCCCGGAGCAGTTCTCTGGGCTTTGAACCCTGGGCCGGGCCCACAATGCCCTTGTGTTCCATTTCTTCCACCAGCCGGGCCGCCCGGTTGTAGCCTATTTTAAGCCGCCGCTGTATATAGCTCGCGCTGGCCTTGCCTTGCTGCATCACCAGTTCCAGGGCCTTGTCGTAAAGAGGGTCATCGCCGTCGGTAAAAAGCGAGGGCCCCAGATCTTCTTCATCATCAAAGAAAATTTCTTCATCTATGTACTCAGGTTCTCCCAGGGATTTGACATAATCGACAACCCGCTCTACTTCTTCCTCAGAGACAAAGGCGCCCTGCATGCGTATGGGGAAGGGGTCCACAACGCCCGCGTAGAGCATGTCGCCTTTGCCCAGAAGTTTCTCCGCCCCTACCATATCGATGATGATGCGGCTGTCCATCTTGCTCGCCACCATAAAGGCGATGCGGGTGGGTATATTGGCCTTGATGAGTCCGGTGATAACGTCAATGGAAGGACGCTGGGTGGCGAGTACCAGATGTACGCCGACGGCCCGGCTCATGGCGGCAAGGCGGGCCACGGTGGATTCAAGCTCCTTGCCCGTAGTTGCCATGAGGTCAGCAAATTCGTCAATGACCACAACAATATAGGGTATGTGCTCGGCGGCGATATTCCTTTCTTTGATGCGCCTGTTGTAGCTTTTGATGTCCCGCACGCCCATTGAATCAAGGCAGGCATAACGGCGTTCCATTTCGTAGATGCAGTACTGCAAAGCCTGAAAGGCTTTTTTGGGTTCGGTGATTACCGGAGTAAGGAGATGGGGTATGTCGTTGTAGAGCTTGAGTTCCACGATTTTTGGATCAATGAGAATGAGCCTGCATTCCTGGGGGGGAAGCTGGTAAAGTATCGAAAGTATCATTGAGTTGACGCAGACTGATTTTCCCGATCCGGTTGCCCCGGCTATGAGGAGGTGGGGAGTCTGCACCAGGTCTATGGTCTGGGCTTCGCCGGTTATGTCCTTGCCCAGGACCACGGGTATCCCCATCTTCCTACCATTTTCCCCGGCAAGTTCTCCTTCAATGATTTCCCTGAAGGATACAATGTTTCTTTTCTGGTTGGGCACCTCGATGCCTACGGCGTGTTTGCCGGGAATGGGCGCAACGATGCGCACCGACGACGCGGCAAGGCGGAGGGCTATGTTATCCTGAAGGTTTACGATTCTTGAAAGTTTTACCCCCGGAGCGGGGAGTATCTCGAACATGGTGATCACCGGACCCTTGCGTATACCGGTAACCTCGGCCTGTATATGGAATTCTTCAAGGGTTGCTTTGAGCGTATGGGCGGCGTCCCTGGTCGCCTGGTCTATGATCCAGTATTCGCCGTCAGGGTACTGGGTGAGCAGCCCTTCCACAGGAACATGGTAAGGCCCCTTCCGGGCTTTCCTTTTACGGTCTTCTTTGTCTTCGCCCTGCTTTTCCCGCACCGCCCTGGCCCTGGTTTTAAGCTGGGCTTTTTCTTCGGCCTCGGAAATGGCGCGCTCAAGATCGTCTCCCCCGCCGTCATTGTCATCACCGGCATTGCCGGCATCACTGTCTTCGGCGGCATCCAAAGCGCCGGTATTGCCGGGGCGCTCACCGGCAGTACTGTTACCGGCTTCAAGGGTTTCAAGCCCGTCGTCGTCAAGGGGCTCAAGCACCTCTGGCTCCCCGGTTTCGTTATGGTCCGCAAGCCCCCCGGCGCTTTGCGCTTCTTCCGCGCGGTCCCGGACAAGGGGGGAGCCGGCGTGTTCAAATTCCCCTGTCTTTGCGAGACTGGGATACTCCATTGCCTCCGGCGGGGGAAGTATGGGGATATACCCCTGCGGGGGAGCCTTCTGTCGGACAGATGTTTTCGGCTGTTCCGCGCCGGTCTTAAAAATAAGGCTCCGGAGCAGCGCCAGGGCGGAGAGTTCCAGAACAGTAAGAAAAATGGCGCCAAAACTGAGACCCGCCCTTCCCGCGGTTTTCAGGAAGGGATACCTTTCAACATAAAAAGAAAAATCTTTAAGCAGGACAAAACCGAGGGCAAGGGTCATAAAGGGAAGCACCGCGAAGCCGAGGAGAAAAATTTTATCCGGCCTGTAGCGGGGGTCCGCCAGCAGTATTGCCGCCCAGAAGAGTATGCCGGGAATGAAAAAGGCAAGTATGCCGTAGGCGGCGGCGAAAAAGTTTCCGGGCAGGGAGGGGAAAAACGGCAGGGAAAAGAGGGACGCGGCGATGGAAAGGCCCATATATATCGCGCCCAGAGCCAGGACTGCCGAGAGTATAATCTGCCGTTTGCGGAACTGAGTATTTTGCCGCCGTATATCAGGTTTGTGAAACAAAGCTATAACCCCCTGTATATATCGGCAATTACCCCTTCCATCGACAGGCCATAATAAAGATATCCGTAGGCGGTGGCCGCGGCGAGCACCCTGCGGCCGTATTCCCTGGTTTCGGTAAATTCAATGGTCTCAAGAAAAAGGTCCTCAGGCAGTTCGGGCCGCGCCCTCTGCCAGCGCCGTACCCTGCCCAGGCCGCCGTTATACGCTATAAGGGCCTGGACAGGGCTTCCGGCGGTACGAATGAGATAATTGAGATACCACGCGCCCAGATGCACATTGACGCCGGGATCTTTCAGGTCGATTTCCCCGTCCTTCTCATAATCAGGACCGCCCTGGCGGGCAATGCGCCCCGCCATATCCAGGGCCGTAGCCGGCATGAGCTGGGCAAGGCCCACCGCTCCGGCGCTTGAGACAATATCGGGAAAGAAAAAACTTTCGGTCCTGATAAGGCCAAAAAGTATTTCCCTGGGAAGATCTGCCTCAAGGGCGTTTTCTTCTATAAGTTTGATGAAGGGCCTGGGATAGAGAAGTTCCATGTCCTGTCTCTGTACTTCGTAGCTGTCCCGGTTTACCCCAGCCGAAATAATCCTGATTGATTCGCCCCAGCGTTCCGCCCCGGCAAAGGCTTCGGCAAGAACCCGTATCTCCGGGATTGAAAGATACGGCAGCGCCCTTTGGGCATAGGGATAGGCAAAATCACCGCAGCCAAAACGAAAGAAATTGAGAATGAAGTCAAGCTCTTCCCAGTGTTCCAGCCCCGCCGCTGGCCGGGTTTCCGGCTTTGGGGGCAGGGGTTCCACGCTTTCCCCAAGGAAGGAAGCTGAAAGCCCCCGGTAGTAAAAGGAAGCGCCGCTTTCCTCAAAGGCGGTTCTGAACAATTCCCCGGCATCAGGCCCTTCTCCCAGTAAGCCGAGGGAACGGACCCGTCCCAGTATGTAGGCGTATTGGGCAACGGTGGAACCATCGGCCAGGTCTTTGACAAGGGTAAAGACCCGGTACAGGTCTTTCCACTGTCCTGTTGAACACAGGCGCTGGGAAAACCGGTCGAGTATGTCGGAAAAATAGCTTCCGTCTCTCCACAGGGGGCCGTATTCGGAGAGCAGCGAAATGAAAGCCTCAACCGGCTCGTTGAGGGCGAGGCTGAGTATGTACCAGATACAGGCGTCGGCCTGTCTGTCGTCAGGCGCAAGGGCAAGGGCCCCCGAAAAAAGGGCCGCCGCTTCGCTGTAGCGCTGTCTCTGGCGCTCGATTCTTCCGCCAAAGTAGAAGAGCATATAACGCTGCGTTTTTATATCAACCGACAGCCCCGCGCCGGTTTCGAGAAACCCGGCCCATTGGGCAAAAAGTTCCGCGCCTTCTTTTTGCCTGTCGCTGTACTGAAAGGCCCGGCCCAGGTCGCCGAGCAGTTCCGGATACCTGAGAAAAAGCGAAGCGTCCAGATCCAGCGTTATGCTGAAGGCGTTCATCGCCGGGCCGTAGTCGCCCCGGAGTATGGCAAGCCTTCCCCTGGCTGCGGCCTTTTGGGCCGTGTCTTCGTTGTAAAGCGCTTCCCATTCCCCGAAAAGCCAAACCTGGGGCAGCCCCAAAGTTTCCGCGAAGAAAAAATCCATAAAAATGCCGTCTTCTGTGTTGTACACGGTTCCGCGCCGGATCGCCGCGCCAAAGGCAACGGCCCTTTCCCAGAGACCCGCTTCCGGGGTCCCGGAACTCCCGGCGGTTTCGGCAGTCCCCCCGGAAAGGACAGGTCCGGCTATGGCGCCGTATTGTTCCAGCGTATAACGGGCAAGATCGGTGAGAATTTTTTCGCCTGGGGAAAGTTTAAGTATCCTTTCGGCTGACCGTTTTTTTTCAGCAACGGGAAAAACAGCGTCGGATGCGGTGAGGAACAGGATGAGTTTATCAAGGGCCGCTTTCTTTACCGGGGCAAGGGAACTTGCCAGGGCCTTTTCGTAAAGCGAAACAGCCAGGACCCTGTCATCCCCGTGTTCCGCCCTGAGCCCCTCGTAAAAGGCGGCGTCGTTCCGGGCTATGCCCATGACCCTCCCTCCCCCGCAGGACGCGAGGTCAAGGAGGGCAAGAACAATCAGGGCCGGGAGAAAAGTACGGCGCTTAATTTTTGGGGGGTATGCGGATAGTGGTCCCGGAGATGATGAGATCGGGATTGCGTATATTGTTGAACCGCGCGATACGGGGATAAAGCCAGGGATTGCGATAGAAAGCCTCCGAAATGTCCCAGAGCGTGTCGCCCCAGCGTATTCTGTATACCGCCCCTTCCCGTGGTATGGTCTGGGGAACCGCGTAGGAAGAAACCGGCGCGGGCGGGCGGGTCCTGCTCCTTCCCGTCTGGGCCGCGCTTTGAGCCGGAGCTTCTATAACCGGCGCGCTCGCGGGAGGAGTACGGGGAGGAGGCTGCTGGGCCTGACTTCCGCCTGACTCAGTTCCGGTCGAGGGGCTTCCGCTGTCCGCCGGAGCTTCCGTGGCGGGGGGCGTATCAGGCGTCCTGCCGCCAGGCGGCCTTCCGCCGGCCCTGCCCCTGAGGAGGAAGTACCATGCCGCGGCCCCAAGAAGCAGGAACAGCAGCAGTACCGCAAGAACAATTACCCAGGGAGAACCCTTTTTGGTTTCTTTTTTAACCACCTCCTGGGCCCGTTCATAGAGACCCTGGGGAGGCGGTTCATGGGAATCAAGTTCAAAATCAGGAATATCATAATCCCTGGCGGATTCCTCAAGGGACTTGAGGGAAACTACAAGATGCTGGGGTTCCGATCCGGAAGGATCGTCCAGGTCCAGCACATCGGCGCTGAGTTCGCCGGCCGTGTTATAAGAAATAATCAGTTCTATTGAAGGTTCACCCTTGGGTCTTGACTTGATATTCTCAACTACAAGGCTCCCTATATAAGCCGCGTCGGCCATGGTTTTGAGGGCGCTTTTGTAGAGATCAATCTGTACACTTTTCTGGCCGTCATGTACGGTAGTGAGGATGAGCCGTTTTTTAACGGCGGAAGACTCTTCCAGTATGGAATAGAATTCCCCATTAGCAACCTTAATGCCAATAGTTGATGCCATTAACGTACTCCTTCGGTTTCAATTATCTCCTTAAAAGTATCGGCCTAATCCCGGAAATTCTCAAGGGGCCGGGAACTGATTGTAAAATATGGTCTTTTCCGGGGCCTCTCTGTGATAATGAAAGTCCGCCGGCGTTGCATCGGGGGCCGGATAACCCAGGGGAAGCACCGCCACGGGGATTATACTGCCGGGAATGGCGAATTCCTCCCTGATTTTAACCGGATCGAAGTACATGACCCAGGTAGTGCCGAGGCCGAGATCACATGCCTGGAGCATCATCTGGGTGGTAACTATACTGGCGTCCACAACGCCGGATTTTTCGCCGTCGTATGCGCGCACCCAGCAGGCCGTGGAATCGTAACAGACAATAAAGGCCGCCGGAGCGCCGAAACGGCCGGACGTACACAGATCAAGTTTTTTCAGTTCCGCGTCCCGTTCAAGAACCAGGATGCGCTGGGGCTGCTTGTTGGCCGCTGTCGGGGCAATGCGGGCCGCTTCAAGGATGCTGTTGAGCTTGTCCTTTTCGACCGCCTTGTCCAGAAATTTCCGTACCGAGTACCGCTCTTTGGCAAGTTTGCAGAAGTCCATTAATTTACCTCCATATATCGTAAAGATACCACTTGAGCATCTATAGAACAATCCCGATAATGAGAGGTATGATGGATTTTCTGCCTCTTCTTGCCGCCATAGTTGCCCTTGCCGGAGTTGTGCTGTTCGCCATGGCTATACTGGGGAGGAGCAGAAAAGGCGGCAAGGGCAAAGACCGCGACACGGTAATCAAGAACGCCAATAAAAGATTATCCCAAAATCCACGGGACCCCGAAGCCCTCCGGGACCTGGCCGGTATGTATTACCAGGACCAGGCCTGGGACAAAGCCTATAAAATGTATGAGACGCTCATCGGTCTTGCCACAAATCATCCGGGCGTGGATGAGTTCGAGATCAATCTCCGCTATGCCATTTCGGCCCTGCACCTCAATCTGCTTAACGAGGCGTACAAGGGTTTTGCTGTCGCCCGTTCCCTGAAACAGGACGACTTCGAGGTAAACTTCAATCTGGGAAAACTTGAATTCCAGAGGAACAATTACGAAAAGGCGATTCAGCACCTCAATCAGGCCAGGACGCTTGATCCTGAACACGCCCCCACCCTCCGCTGCCTCGGACACGCACTCTTCAAAATAAAAAAATACAAGGAAGCCCTTGCCTTTATACGCAAGGCCATTGAACTGGCCCCCGACGACAAGGAGTCCCTCTTTACCCTTGCGGAATGTTACTACGAGGTAAACCAGACCGACCAGGCCCTGCGCATCTTTGGCCACCTCAGGCCCGATCCGGCAATGGGCCCCAGCGCCTGTCTTTTTTCGGGAAGCATCAATTTCAAGAACCACCGTTTTGACAAGGCCGTTGAGGATTTTGAGATAGGACTCAAGCATCAGAATGTTAAAAGCGAAATCAGGTTTGAGCTCAAGTACCGGCTGGCATCGGTGCTGCTCAGACAGCAGGACATAGGCATGGCCCTGAGCTATCTCAGGGAAATCCAGGATGTCCATCCCAATTACAAGGACGTGCCCCTGCTTATCGCCAAGTACCAGGAATTGAACGCCAACAAGAACATGCAGATATACCTGATGGCTCCTTCGGCGGAGTTCGTGGCCCTCTGCCGCAAAATCGTGCTGAATTATTTCCCCAGGGCCAAGATCAAAATAGCCAATATAGAAGTGAACAAGAACGAATGGGCCGATATTCTTGCCGAGGTGGATACTCCCAAATGGTCCGACCTGGTGATGTTCCGGTTTATACGGAGCCAGGGTTCGGTGGGAGAACTTATCGTCCGGGATTTCCATTCCCATCTAAAGGATGTCAAGGCGGGCAAGGGCCTGTGTCTTTCGGTGGGGAACTTTACCGATGAGGCAAAGCGTTATACCGAAGCCCGGCTCATCGACCTTATAGGCAAGGAAAAACTCACCATCTTCCTCAACGCCGTTGACGCCAAGGCGGCAAAGGCCGGCGGGCCGGCAAAAAAATAAAACGCTCCATGGACTATGCGCTTCCCCCAAATTCTTCTATACTGAAATCATGAAACAGCGCGGTTTCCGGTTTATACTCCCTGTTCTGCTTTTTGGATGCGGTCTTTTCCTGCCGGTATGGGGCCAGGCCGGAGACGGGCGTCCCGCCCAAGCGCTTGCGGCGTCCCCGGAAGAGGCTTCCGGCGCGGCAAGCGGGGTTCCGGGCGCGGCGTGGATTATTTCGGTCAAGGGGGATATAAGCCCCTCCCTTGCCGCCTTTGTACGGCGGGAAATAAAAAAGGCCCAGGAAGGCGGCGCAGGCGCGCTGGTTTTTGAGATAGACACCTTTGGCGGACGGGTTGATTCGGCCCTTCAAATTACTTCCAATATTCTTTCGATACGGGACATACCCACTATAGCCTGGATAAACAACAGCGCGGGTTCTATGGGGGTAAGCTGGTCTGCCGGCGCCCTCATTGCCCTGTCCTGCGGGGACATTTATATGTCGCCGGGAACTTCCATAGGCGCCGCCGCGCCGGTAACGGTGGGCCCTTCCGGGGAAACCGAAGCCACCGGGGAAAAAACCGTCGCCGCGGTACGCTCCCAGATGGCGGCCCTTGCCGAGAGGAACGGCCACCCGGTGGGCATAGCCCTTGCCATGGTGGACCTGGATGTGGAGCTGTGGGAGTGTAAGGTCAACGGCGGTTCCCGGGTCCTTACCAAAGAAGACATGGAAAGGCTCGAAAGGGACCCCGGCCTTACTGTTGAACGGGGGGCCGTGATCTGTCCCCAGGGAAAACTGCTTTCCCTTACCGCCGGAGAAGCCGCAGCCTACGGGCTGGCGAGCGGTATTGTTGACAGCCAGGAAGCCCTGTTTCAGGCGGCGGGCCTCTCAGGCGTTCCGGTGCTTCGCGGCCCCGGCGCGGCGGATTCCCTGGTTGCCCTCCTGACCTCGGGCCCGGTACAGATACGGCTTATCATCGTGGGCCTGGTGATGATCTTCCTTGAACTCCAGAGCCCCGGTTTTGGCTTTTTCGGCGTTACCGCCATCATTGCCTTTCTCCTGGTCTTTGGGTCCAACGCCCTTTTGGGAACCGTCGCCTCGCTCGAAATGCTTCTTTTCCTGATAGGGCTGGGGCTCCTTGCCGTTGAGATATTCATACTCCCCGGCTTCGGCGTGGTGGGTGTTTCGGGCATCCTGCTTATCGGCGTTTCGCTGGTTCTTTCCATGCAGGACTTTGTGTTCCCCAGCGCGGACTGGGAATGGCGGCTTCTGGGACGGAACATTATCATTGTCGCCCTGAGTATCTTCGCGTCGGTGGCAGGTATCGCGGTCATAATCCTCATGGGGCCCCGTCTGCGCATGTTTGACCCCCTGACCCTCAAGACCAGCATTACCGGGACAGCCGGCGGCAGTGACGACGGGGATGACTATGCCCTGCTTCCCGGAAAAACCGGGCTGGCCGTTACCACCCTCCGTCCTTCGGGCAAGGCCCGGATAGAAGGCAGGGTCTATGATGTTGAAACCGAAGGGGCCTTTGCCGAAAACGGCGTCCCGGTCAGGGTAAGCAAGGTTTTGGGCAGCAGAATTGTGGTAGAAGTAATAGAGTCTTAATGGTATGATGAAGCCTGTCCGGCAGCCTGCTTGGTTGTCTTACAGGTTTTGCAATTACAGGAGGTCAGGTAATGCCGTATTTAATTGTTCTGGTGGTAGCCGGAGCTTTTGCCCTGGGTTTTGTGCTTTTGTTTTTCCGTTTTTTCGGACTGTGGTTCCGCGCCCTGCTCTCCGGGGCCTATGTGGGCATGGGCCGCCTTGTCGGCATGTGGCTCCGCCATGTGAATCCCAGCATCATCGTTGATTCCCGGATAATGCTTACCAAGGCGGGCATTGATGTGGAAAGCGATATGCTTGAGACCCACTTTCTGGCCAGGGGCGACGTGATGAAGGTAAGCCGCGCCCTGGTTGCCGCCAACAAGGCCAATATACCGCTCCCCTTCCAGAGGGCCGCCGCCATAGACCTGGCAGGCCGCGATGTGCTTGAGGCGGTACGGACCAGCGTCAATCCCAAGGTCATTGACTGCCCCGACAGTTCCAAGGGAAAGGTAACTATAGACGCGGTGGCAAAAGACGGTATCCAGCTCTGTGTAAAGGCCAGGGTTACGGTACGGGCCAATATTGAAAGGCTGGTCGGCGGCGCTACCGAAGAAACCATCATCGCCCGTGTAGGCGAGGGTATCGTTACTACCATAGGTTCTTCCGAATCCTATAAGGCGGTGCTGGAAAACCCCGACACCATCTCCAAGCGGGTGTTGGAAAAGGGCCTTGACGCGGGAACGGCCTTTGAGATTCTTTCTATTGATATAGCCGACATAGACGTAGGCGAAAACGTGGGCGCCAAGCTCCAGGCTGACCAGGCCGAAGCCGACAAACGCCGTTTCCAGGCCGAGGCGGAAAAACGCCGCGCCGCGGCCCAGGCCAGGGAACAGGAAATGGTCGCCCTGGTTCAGGAAAACCGCGCCAAGGTCGTGCTTGCCGAGGCGGAGATTCCCCTTGCCATAGCCGACGCCTTCAAGAACGGCCATCTGGGCGTCATGGATTACTACCGGCTGAAGAATATTCAGGCCGATACGGATATGCGTTCTTCCATAGGGAATCCGGGGCAGACCAAGTAACAAGGAACAGTCATGGATGACGTGTTTGGCACCCTCGTAAAATTTTTCCCCATCATACTCATCGTTGTCATAAGGGTCCTTATGTCCGCGAAAAAGGCCCGGCCATCCCGGCCCCCTGAGCCTTTTGAGGAAGACGAAGCTGATGACGAAGAAAGTTTCAGGCCCCACTGGGAAGACGACGCCGCGTCTCCCTTCCCCGTGCCCTTGTCAAACGCCAGGAATCAGGCCGGGAAAACCGAAGACAGGCCGCCGCGGGTTCAGGGCGCTGTTCAGCCTTCCTTTCAGAGTTTTGCCCGGCCCGCCGCCCGTTCTGTTCATCCTGTCGTTCAAAGCTCTGTCCCCGCCCGCTCCCAGGGATTCCGGGAAACGGTCTATAAAGACCGCCCGGCCCTTTCCACGATTGGACCTGTCCCTGAGACCGCCCCGTCTGAGCCCCTGGCCGGGACCCGCGAAGCGGCGCGTGAAGCGGGGACAGAGATCTTCCCCGCGCGGCTCGCGCAGTATACCCCCTTGAGGAGGGCGGTGCTTATGGCTGAAATACTGGGGCAACCCAAGGGATTGGACTGCTAATAAAAATATGAGCGTATGCTCGTATATATAATGTTTTAAAACTTTCACAGGGCAGCGGTTCCGGTCAATATTATTATTATGGCTGGTATGAAAAGCAGTAATAATACTGCGCGGCCCTGCCCCGGCAAACCTGTTATGAGTTAAGCAGGGTCTGGAAGGCGGCTATCATTTCCCTGGTGTCCCAGTTGATGCTGCCTACGAGGCGGAGTATGATGTTCCCTTCCCGGTCAATGATAAAGGTAGTGGGGAAGGCGGTAATGTTGTACACCCGGCTTACCCTTCCCGCCGCGTCCAGGACAGCGGGAAACGTCAGGCCGAATTCCCTGAAAAAATTTTGCACATCCTGGGACCTTTCCTGCACATCAACGGCAAGCACCTCAAAACCCCTGCCCCTGAGCTGCCCGTAGACTGTTTCCATCGACGGCATCTCTATGCGGCAGGGACCGCACCAGGTCGCCCAGAAGTTGAGGAACACGACCTTGCCTCTCAGGCTTGCCAGGCTAATGTTTGTGCCGTCAGGGGTCTTGAGGGTAAAGTTGGGCGCCGGTCCCCTTTGCCGCAGCACCGGAACCCCGGCCCTGCTGAAAGCCTGGGCAACATCCTGGGGAATGTCCGTCCGCCTG
>JAISCK010000206.1 GCA_031265635.1 Spirochaetaceae bacterium | reverse complement strand
GGCCAGAAGTTTCTTGCACTCCGCAAGCCATTCCTGCTGATTGGCGTCGGTCTTCGCGGAAGACACGAAGGCTATATTGGCCGGATTGGACGGGCCGTAACCTTTGAGCCTGAGGTTATCCGCGGCGCCTTTGATAAGTCCCTGGGCGACGCCTGCGGAAACGACCTGGTTCACAAAGAGATCCCGCGCGTCTGCCCGGGCGTCGGCGTCAAAGGTAAGGACCTTGATGCCCCGGCCCTGCGCCTTCTGCAAGGTCGGCGCGATGGCGTTTGGATCGTTGGGAGACACGATAATGACATTCACCCTTTGAGCAATCCAGCCCTCAAGAATATCCACCTGCCGTTGGTTGGTGGCCTGATCCTGGGGAGGGCCGTCGTAGAGGAATTCAACCGTCTGACCCGATCTGTTGAGTTCATCCACCGCTTCCTGGGCGCCGATTTTTACTGCGTCAAAATAGTTCTCGCCCTTGAATTTCGGCATCATGGCGATCTTCAGGGCCCCGGACGAATCCCTGCCGCCGTTGGCGAAAGCCAGAGACGAGCAGACAATGAACAGCACTAACACTGCTCCAAGAAATTTTTTCATACTATCCTCCTACATATTGTTATACTTAACGGCAATATGCCGTTAAAAGTATGCTGTTTGGGCGGTTCGCGCGGGGAATTTAATCCCGATAGGTTTTCCCAAAAACTAAGCGCGAACCGAAGGTTCAAGTCCCGGGGAAAGTTCGACTACCCGGCGTTTGCTCATCCGGTTGTTCAGAACAAAGTAGCTTACCAGGCTGATGATTAAAATGCCCCCATGGACAATGGTCTGGGCGGCAATGGGGATGTTGAGGACCGTAAGCCCGCTGTTGAGGACCGCGATGATCAGGGTGGCCAGGATGGTCCCCTTCATGTCGCCGATGCCTCCCGCTATACTGGTGCCCCCCAGCACAATAATAGTAACGACCTTTAACCCCAGGCTGGTACCGGCGTCATATTTGATGCTGGTAAAACGCCCCAGCCAGATAAGCCCGGCAAAGGCGCATATAAGGCCGCTCAGGGTATAGATGATGATCTTTACCCGGTTGGTATTTATGCCGCTAAAATTCGTGGCCTGTTCGTTGAGACCTATGGCGTAGAGTTTACGGCCCAGGGTGGTTTTGGAAAGCACGAACCAGAATACAAAGGCCAGTACCGCGTAGTAGAAAATCTGCAAAGGGATGTAGGCAATCTCGGAAGTACCGAACCACTGGGTTGCCGGATAGGAATAAACGCTGTCGCCTCCGGAGATGCTCCGGGCGAGTCCCATATAGAGGTACATGGTCGCCAGGGTCGTAACCAGGGGCGATATTGTTATCTTCGCGATAAGGAAGCCGTTAAAAAGGCCGCAGACAGTCCCGGTCACAAGCGCCGCGGTGATCCCGGCGAAGCTCCCCCCATGAATGGCAACGATCCCTCCGATCATCGAGGAAAACACCAAAATGGAACCTACGGAAAGGTCAATGCCGCCGGTGATGATGATGAGGGTAACCGCCAGGGCCATCATGCCGAGTTCGACGATGTTGCGGAGCATGACCCCTACAAGATAATCGAAGGAGAGAAACACGCTGTTAATGGCGGCTATGGCGATAAAAAGTACGACCAGGATAACGGCAAGGGCCCAGTTAAAGGTGAATCTGAATTTCTTGCTTTTCCTGTTTTTCATTGATCGTTCCCTCCCCCGGCCGCAACTTTTTTCCGTTTTTCCAGGTGCAGGGCACTGACAATCACCGCGGCTATGATGATAGCTCCCATGATTGCGTCCGACCAGTCGGAACTTATCCCCAGGTAATTTACCGCCGGGGCTATGACCGAAAGCACCGCCGCGCCGAAAACCGTTCCCAAAATCTTGCCGCTTCCCCCGGCCACGCTGGTCCCGCCCAGGACCACGCAGGCGATAAAGGTCATTTCCAGGCCCGTACCCATAGTGGTGGTGACCCGCTGGCTTGCGGTGGCGATAATGGTTCCCGAAACGCCGAAAAGCGCCCCGGCGATGACGTAGGTGATTATGATAATCTGTTTGACCTTTATACCCGAAAGGCGCGCCGCTTCCATATTATTGCCAATGGCGTATATTTTTTTGGAAAAACGGGAATATTTCATAAAGGCAAGGGCAATAATGGTAATGATAAGCATGATAAGTACGCTGCCCGGAATAATTCCGAAGATCTTCGCATCAAAGGCGAGCCAGGTAAAACTTGCCGGGAGATCGTAGAGGGAGCCTTCCACTATCAGGGGCAGAATACCCGAAAAGAGCTGGGCTGTCGCCAGAGTCGCCACAATAGCGGGAATACGGAACTGGGTGATAACCAGGGCGTTGACCAGGCTGAGGAACATCCCCATGAGCATTGAGGCCGGGAGCAGGACCGGAAGGCCCAGGTCAAGCTTGCCCAGGGCCGCAAGGGTCAGGCAAACCACCGAGATGATGTTCCCGGCGGACACGTCAATATTGGAGGTGATGATGATAAGATTCATGCCGATAGCCGCTATGAGCAGATAGCTGAAGCGGTTGAG
>JAISCK010000186.1 GCA_031265635.1 Spirochaetaceae bacterium | reverse complement strand
TCGTAGATATTAGTGTGATTCATTATATAATATTTTGAAATCACAGTCTCAGACACGAGATTTCTGGAGGTGAGGGGAATTGCCTTCCGGTCGCAAACTTCCTGTTTGCTCCCTCCAGGCCGCCTCCGCCCCCTGGCGCGGACATCCTGTCCGCTTTTCCTCCCTTTGGTCGGCGGGGCCTCCGGTTCAATTCCCCTAAGCGATTGCTTTTTACAGATTTATTTAAGCTAATTAGAATCTTGGCTCTTAAAAATTTTTCTGGAGGTGAGGGGAATTGAACCCCTGACCTCTTGAATGCCATTCAAACGCTCTAGCCAACTGAGCTACACCCCCAGATACGCTTGAATATACCTGGTTGGGCAATTAAAGTCAAGCTATGGTTATCAGTATTTCCCGGCGCGGCGACATACCCCGTTTTCAATTTGAATGGTTTCTGGAAAGAATTTCCGATGGGTTTGTTGATGTTGTTAACCCTTTCAACAGGAATCAGGTAAAGCGGGTATCATTGCTCCCGGACCAGGCCCAGGTTTTGGTATTTTGGACCAGGGACCCTTCGGCCCTGCTTGTCCACGGCAAAAACCTCGAAAATATGGGCTACAAATGGTATTGCATGACCACCCTCACCGGCTATCCCTTTCCCCTGGAAACCAATCCGCCTGATAAGGCCCTGGTCCTGCGCGTCCTTCGTGAGTTATCCGGCCGTATCGGAGCGGGCCGCGAACTCTGGCGTTATGATCCCGTTCTTTTGAGCAGCGTTACCACAAGGGATTTTCATCTGGACAATTTCAGAATGCTCTCGCAGGCTCTCAGGGGGGCCGTAACAAAGGTCATCATAAGCGTCTATGATGAATACCCGAGGGCCGCCCGCCGCATGGCGCGCCTTGAATCGCGGGACGGTTTTTCCCTGCTGCCCATGCGGGACGCGGCGCTCTGTTTTCTTCCCGAAGTGCGGGAACTGCTCGGGGAACTTTCATGTCTTGCCGGGGAGGAGGGGATGGCCATGCAGTGCTGCGCCGAAAAAGAGGACCTGGGCGGCCTGGGCATATCCGCCGGCGCGTGCATAGACAGGGACTTTATACGGGAACAGTGGGGCATTGAGGTTTCCGGCAGGGCAAACCAGCGCAAGTACTGCCGCTGCGCTCCGGCCATTGACATCGGAACCTACGGCAGTTGCGGGGCGGGCTGCGCGTACTGCTATGCCCGGTAGCATGGAAAATCCGCGTTCCGCCGCGGTCAGGCCCGCTCCCGCTGGCGGCATACTTCGTAGAGCAGGGCCCCGGCGGCAACGGACACATTGAGGGAATCAAGGCGGCCCAGGGAAGGAAGCGCCGCGAAGCCGTCGCAGTGTTCCTTGATAAGCCGGGACAGGCCTGTGCCTTCGCTTCCCAGGATGAGGGCCGTCCTTCCCCCAAGGTCCAGTTTGTACGCGCTTTCGCCTTTCATATCGGCGCCGTAAATCCAGAAGCCCGCGTCCTTGAGCTGTCCGGCTGTCCTGACAAGGTTCGCGGTCTCGGCCTGGGGAACCCAGGACACGGCGCCCGACGAAGTTTTGGCAATGACATCGGCGTGTTTGGCGCTGCGCCTGTTCCGGGAAATCACCAGGTCAACGCCAAACTGGTCGGCTGAACGGAGTATGGCCCCGTAGTTATGGGGATCGGTTATTTCGTCAAGGAGCAAGACAAGGGCATCTTTTCTTTCGCCGAGCTTTTCAAGAAAAAGCTCTACGGTCATTTCGCCGCCGCCCTCTCCGTCTTCTATGTGCAGGGCTACGCCCCGGTGGTCGCGGGCAAGGACATCAAGCTCATGGGTTCCCACCCGCTCTATGCGTATTTTCCGGGATTGGGCGAGGTCCACAAGTTCCCTGGACCTGGGGCCGGGCTTGGCGACAAGGAGGGCTATAGCGGGCCTTCCCGCCTTGATCCATTCTTCCATGGCATGAAAACCGGTGAGGCAGGTCATCGCGTTCTAACCAAGCCCATAGGTTTCGCCGTATTTGACGATCTGCACAGGATACCCCAGGGAAACAAGATGATCGCGGAAAAAATTCTGGGCAACAGGTTCACCATGAACAAGAAATATCTTTTTCAGCGCCGTGGTGTCAAGCCGTTTAAGCCAGGCCGAGGCTTCTTCATAATCCGCGTGGGCGCTGAAAGCGTTAAGCTCCTCCACGGCGGCCCTTCTTTTGAACCACCGGCCCTGTATCTTCACTTCGTTTTCCCTGTTGCGTATGCGGCGGCCCAGGGTATTCTCGGCCATATAACCCACGATGAGTATTGTTGTGTCCGGGTTTTCTATGCTGTTCATCAGGTGATGCTGGATGCGCCCGGCCTCGCACATGCCGTCGGCGGATATGATGATGAGGGGACCGGGATGATTATTGAGGGCCTTTGATTCGTCCACGCTGGTGGTAAAATGAAGCGAATTAAACCCGAAGGGATTCTTGTGGTGCCTGGTAAAAGCCTCGTAAACATCTTTGTCATAACATTCAGGATGAACCTGAAAGATAGTCGTGGCGTTAGTAGCCATGGGCGAATCAACATACATGGGAATGGGCGGAATCTCCCCCCGGTCAACCAGCAGGTGGAAGTAGTACACCAGTTCCTGTGTTCTCTCTATGGCAAATGAAGGAATAAGTATGCGGCCCTTGTTCTTGACTACCCGCCTGGCAATGCCGGCAAGCTGCTTCAGGGCGTCGCCGGCTGAATCATGCTTTCTGTTTCCGTAGGTGCTTTCAAGCACTATGTAATCGGCCTGTGGTATGAGAGCGGGGTCCCGTATGATGGGTTTATCCGGGCGGCCCAGGTCTCCGGTATAGGCGATGCGGACTTGCTTTCCGCCTGATGTAACGGTAAAAAAAGCCATGGCCGAACCCAGTATATGACCGGCGTCAAAAAATTCCAGCCTGACGCCGCCGCCGGCGCTGAAAGGCCGGTTATAGCTGATCCCGATTATCTGGCTTGCGGCCTCTATGGCGTCCTGCTCGGTAAAAAGAGGTTCCCAGTTGAATTCCTCGCCTCTCTTTTTTGCCTGCTTGCGCAGGTATTCCGCATCACGGGCCTGTATCTTGGCCGTATCCATCATCACGAGGCTCGCTATATCCCTGCTTGCCGGAGTGGCAAAAATGTTTCCTTTATAGCCCCGTTTTGTCAGGAGGGGGAGCAGCCCGCAGTGATCAAAGTGTCCGTGGGTAAGTATAAGCGCCTCAATGCGGTCGGCGCTGATGCCTATATCCCGGTTTTTCCGGTCGGCTTCGGCCCGTTTCCCCTGAAAAGCGCCGCAGTCAATGAGGAAGCTCCTGCCGTCAAGCTCAAGCACATGTTTGGACCCGGTTACTTCCTCGGCCGCGCCAAGGGAATACATGGAAATCGCCATACCACGATAGTACCGTATTT
>JAISCK010000179.1 GCA_031265635.1 Spirochaetaceae bacterium | reverse complement strand
GCGCATTCCCTGTCGATATCCTCAAGCGATGTTTTCGCCTCCTGCTTCGCCTGCTTTTCTATAACCGTTGGCTCTTTAGGGACTTTTGGACTGTTTTTGGCCGGTCTTCCCCGCTTTTTTGCCTGTTTTGGCGCCTTTTCTTCCGCTTTCTTCACGGCTTTTTCCCGTGCCGGTATCGCCGTTGAGTCCCGGTTTACATGATATGCCGCCAGGTCTTTATGCGCCACAGACACTGTCCCGTCCAGGGTTTGCTCAAATATCCCCTGCTCTGGCAAAAAAGCAAGCGCCCGTGAAAAACTTGCCTTGCCCGGCACGTCCGTAAAGCCGCATAACAGCCGCAGATTCGGCTCGCCTTTAAGCCGCTGGATTAACTGGCTGGTCTTCTCTGTCCCGAAATACCCTTTGGCCAGAAAACTCCGTATAAAGGGGGTATACTGATAAGGTATCCGTCCGGTTCCCGCACAGGGCCGTATGAGCGCGGGCATCTGTTCCTCGATAACCCGCAGCATATGCAGAAATGTTTTGTATTCATCGGACAGGTATTCTTCAAAACATCCGGCAAGGTTGAATGAGATGTTAAGGAGCGCTTGCGCTCCTCCAATGATTTCGCTTATAGTTTTCATGGCGAGGGTCTCCTGGTTGATAGTTTGGCAACTACAATCGTATCAGGTTTCTCTCGCCTTTTCTATCCTTATCAGGGGTTTTGGAACAGGCTCATTTACAAGAACATTCCCCGGAGCGTCCAATAATCGCAAATTTGTAGTTAAAGGCAATACAACAATAGTCCTCATTCGGCTTTCATTAAACGCGTCGTCCTGTACTATAAGAACAGGACGCCTGAAACCGGCTTCGCTTCCAAAGGGAATTCCAAAATCCGCCCACCATATTTCACCACGTATCATTTTGGGTTGTTTCCCTTATGCTTTCAAGGCCCGCGTATGCAATTGGTTCAAATTCCTTGTAATAATCGTCAGTATATACTTCATTTAGTTTTTCGGTGATTTTTTTGCGGTTATTCTTTTCCAAATATTCCAATAAAGCATTCAAATAAAGTTTGCTCCGGGGAATACCCATATAATGGGCGGCTTCTTCCGCCGCGTAAAAAACCTGATCCGGTAAAGAAATTGCTGTTTTCATGGTTACAGTATAACATTAGTATAACCATCTGTCAATAGATATTTGCAAAAAATCATTCCACATATCCGGCGCATTGGTCCGTGTATCCTGCGCCGCTGTTTTTTCCCTTTTTTTCGGCTTTTTTCCCCAAAAAGGCGGCTCTTTACCGCCGGCTTCCCTGTTCTTCAATTGACAGGAAAGGCGGCGCAACTTACAGTAGTACTATGCCTGAGGAAGTCTTTTTCAGCGACGCGGATTTTGACGCTTACCGTAATCTCATCTACAATGAGAGCGGAATACATTTTACCCAGACCAACCGCTCCATATTGGAAAGCAGGCTGCGGGAAAAGCTGCGCGAAACCAAAATCGCCTCGGTTAAGGCTTATTTTGACACTATCACCGGCAACAAGGAAGAATTAAAGCAATTCCTCGATTCCATAACCACCAATCTTACCAGATTTTTCCGAAACCAGCCCCATTTTGACGCATTCGAAAAGTTTATAGTGCCGGAATTGCAGAACATAAAAAGGGCTTCGGGAAACACGACCATTAAAATATGGAGCGCCGGCTGTTCCACCGGAGAAGAACCCTACACCATAGCCATGCTCCTCGAAGAATTACTGGCCCCGCCCTGGAAATACGAGATTATTGCCAGCGATATCAGCCTTAAATGCCTCATGGTCGCCAAAGAGGGCCTTTACAACGAGAACCGCATCGTGGGCATACCCAATGCCTACCTGGCCAAATACCTTAACAAGGTTGAAGGGGGTTACCGTATACGGGACGACATCAGGGCGAAAATACGCTTTGACTACCATAACCTGAAAAACGATTCGGGTCTCAGGGGCCTGGATGTGGTATTCTGCCGCAACGTGCTTATCTATTTTGACGAGGCGGCCCAGACCGCTGTGGTAAACCGTTTCTGGGATTCCATGGCCGCAAAATCCTTCCTCTTTATCGGACATTCTGAATCGTTGTTCGGTATGGATACCAAATTTGAATTTGTAAAAACCCAATGGGCGACGTTTTATAGAAAATTCACCTGACAGCGAACCAAGGAGTTTAAGCATGGCTGACGAAATTTCAGTATTGATCGTTGACGATTCAGCGCTGATGCGAAACCTCATTTCCCGCATGGTAGAAGCGACACCGGGCCTGGTCGTGGCCGAAAAGGCGATGAACGGCATTTTCGCCCTGCAAAAGATACCCAGGGTCAACCCTGACGCCATAGTCCTTGACCTTGAGATGCCCGAAATGAACGGCATAGAATTCCTCAAAGAGCGGAAAAAGCAGGGCTTTGATATACCGGTGATCATCCTCTCGTCCCTGGCCCGCCGGGGCGCTGAAATTACCATGGAGGCCCTGTCCCTGGGGGCCAGCGACTTTGTGCTGAAACCTTCAGGTTCGGTCTCCGAAGACGTAACCAGTGTCAAGGACTCCCTTACCGGCATGCTCCTCGCCTACGGCGCCCAGTACCGCCGCTCAAAGGGGAAAAAAGTCCTTTCTCCTTCGGAATACCCCAAAAAAGAAGCGGTTCCCCATCCTGATTTTTCAGGCACACGGCCTCACGCGGTTCCGGCCAAGGCGCCCGAACCGTTAAGAAAACCGGGCCAGATTGAAATTATCGCCATAGGTATCTCCACAGGCGGGCCCGACGCCCTCCGCGAAGTCTTTGCCCACATAGACGCCGACCTTAAACAGCCCATAGTGGTGGTCCAGCACATGCCCGCTGGCTTCACCCTGGAATTTGCCCGGAGCCTTGACCGGCTCTGCCCCCTGGAGGTCAAGGAAGCTGAAGAAGGGGACCTTGTAAAACCGGGCCGCATACTCATTGCCCAGGGCAACAAACATCTTGAACTGGAAAAGAAGGCCCTTGCCACTATTGCCCACCTTTCCGACGCCCCGCTTGTTTCGGGACACCGGCCTTCAGCCGACGTACTCTTCGCGTCGGTGGCAAAAACCTACCAGAACCACGCCCTGGGCGTTATCATGACGGGAATGGGAAAGGACGGCGCCGAACACCTGGGCGACATATACCGGGAAGGGGGCATTACCCTGGGCCAGGACGAAGGCAGCGCCGTAGTCTACGGCATGCCCAGGGTGGCGTACGAAATGGGCCATGTGATGGAACAGGTCTCCCTTTCCAATATGGCGGGTAAAATCTGCTCCATAGCCAAACAGATACGATAGGGCTACGGTGTATACATCCCGCTGATGCCGGGCGTATTTTCCGGTTCCGCCCTGTTTTGTTCAGCAGGAAGTCCTGACCGGACTATCTGCCAGCGGTTGTCTATTTTTTCAAAAGCGGCGGCGGGAAGGTAAAGCTGCCTGCCGTCTTCGGCGTTGATACGGATCTTTCCGGCCACCGCGTTTACTTCGGTAACTTTCCAGAAAACCCCGTCATGCTGTATCCGGCAGCCCTCCGGGGGCATATAGCGGCGCTGTTCGCCGTAAAAGGTATGCTCATAGGCAAGGCAGCAGAGGAGCCTTCCGCAGGGACCTGATATTTTAAGCGAATTAAGGGAAAGGTTCTGGTCCTTGGCCATCTTTATCGACACCGGTTTGAGCTTGTCAGAAACCTGGTGGCAGCAGTAACCCCTGCCGCAGACGCCCAGGCCGCCTATGACCCTGGACTCGTCCCGCACGCCTATCTGCCTGAGTTCTATGCGGGTCTTGAATACGCTTACCAGGTCCTTTACCAGTTCCCTAAAGTCAACCCGGTTTTCCGCAGTAAAGAAAAAAAGTATTTTCGGCTCGTCAAGCAGGTAATGAACCGAAACCAGTTTCATCTCAAGTTTATGGGTTCTGATTTTTTCCCTGCATACCCTGAAAGCGTTTTCCTCCTGTTTGAGGTTCCGCTCCGCCTTGGCAAGGTCCTCTTCGGTGGCCCGGCGGGCTATATGGCCGATTTCCTTGTCCGAGTGAAGGGCCCGGTTCTGTATGGCCCCGGTAACTACAGCCAAATCCTGGCCGTACCGCGTAGGAACCAGGACCCTGTCGCCCGCTTTAAGCCCCCCGCCGGGCCAGGCCGCCGTGAAGGTTTCATGGGAATAGGCGAGAGTAAGCCCGTAAAGGGGCACTCCGGGATCAAGGGTCTGGCCTTCTTCCCCGGCAATGATGACCGCCTCGCGGGATTCCTCGCCGGGGTGGTCCTCAAGGGCGGCAATGTCCTCATCAACATAGTCGTCATCGCCGTTTATATCTTCATAATTTGTATCGCCCATCATTTATCCTTATTGCAGGAGATCGACCAAAAGGCCGTTTATCTCCTCGACCCTGGCAAGTATATCCATCTGCGAACTCTGCCCCGCAAGTATGCCTGAGGCAAGCTGTTCCAGCTTCCGGTCCACTACCTGAACCAGGGTAAATTTCTTGCGTTTAAGAAGATTGGTCCCGGAAACCTGTTCTTCCACAGTATACCCGTTTTTCACAATATAGTGAAGGAAATCCCGGACCGCTTTTTTGTATTGTTTGATTTCTTCGGGAAAGGGCCTGTTCTTTAAGATGTCCCCGGCGCCGTGTACTCCGTCAAGAAGCTCCTTGAGCGCGTCCTCGGACGGAGGGAGTTCCAGCGGCGCTTCCGCGGCCTCCAGGCCGGATTTTTCAAGAAGGGCGGAAAAGAGGGGCCGCGTTTTCCTGACGCCGCCCTTTTCACCGGGCTTTTTGGCTTCGGCATTATGGGCGTACAGGGCGGGATTAAAAAAAGGACTCGCGCTGTCGGGAAAATCAACCTTGGCCATATTCCGCCGCGCTCGTTACGCTAGGCGCTGCCGGGAAAGGCAGCGAGATTGGACATGACGCCCCAGGCGTCACGATAGGCGGACACCGTGTCATTCCACCGTTTTTCGTCCTGGCAGACCGCTACCTTGCCGTGGATCAGGCAGCCTTCATCGGCCTGTATGCGCCGGGTAACAATGTCCCCCAGCACAAGCCCTGTGGAAAGTATGGTGATTCTTTCGCTGGCCATGATATTGCCCTGTACCACGCCGCCTATGGTGATATTGGTCCCCGATATATCGCTTTTCATGCGGGCCTTTTCGCCCACTACAACCCGGCCCCTGGCCCTGAGGTCCCCTTTAAGGCTGCCGTCCACGCGGACAAAGCCCGGAGCGGCCACATCGCCGTTTACCGTAGTTCCGGGGCCTATGATGGTATTGCTGACAAATTCTTCCCGGTTAAGGCGGGCCATAGCTGATTAACGGCCCGCCGGGTTCCCGGCAGAACGGGCAAGGCTGGAGCGGATATTGAGGTATTTGAGGGGATCAACCACATCGGACCCGATATGTACTTCATAATGAAGGTGGGGCCCGGTGGAAAGGCCGGTATTGCCTATATAGCCTATGGTTTCGCCCTGCTGCACCCACTGGCCTTTCTGCACCCTGGCGGAAAGCAGATGGGCATACCGGGTATAAAAGCCGTGCTTGTGCTTGATAACTATATAGTTGCCGAATCCGTTGTCGTAATCTACGGTAACTACCTGGCCGTTGGCCGTGGCGATAATGGGATCACCCTGGCGGTAGGTCGAAAGGTCAATGCCCTTGTGAATATACCACTGGCCGCTGAAAGGATTTTCGTTCTGCCCAAAAAACATGGACGTATGGCCAATGCCGCCCTTGATGGGCCACATGCTGGGTATGTCGGTCAGGAGGGCGCTTTGAGAATCCAGAAGATCCCCGATTTCCCGCAGGGGTTCCTCGGCCTGGGACAGATACCCGGCCAGGCGGCGTACATCGTCCACCTCCCGGATAGTTCCTTCGGAATTTTCCTTTACATTGAAGAAAGAAGACATATCCCCCTGATAAGAGGACTGTTCCGCGTCACTAACGCTGCGTTCAAGGCCCAGGGTAGAAAGGGTCCCGGAAAGGGCGGCCTCAAAACTCCGGGTAACCCGGAACAGGCCGGATATTTCGTCCCTGAGCTGGTCCAGGCTTGCCTGGGCCTCTTTAAGTTTGCCGTCCTTGTCCCGCAGGGCGCCCTGGGTATTGTTGTATACCGAACCATACCAGAAAAAAGCCCCTACAATACCTACCAGAACCAGGGCCATACAGCAGAGGGACAAGACCGAAACATGAAGGTTGTAGACCTTTTTTTCGGAATGGGGAACCAGCATGACCGTATAACGCCGGCCAGCCACGCCAAAAATATGCCGTACCGCCGAAACAAGGCGGCGGCCAAAGGCGGCGGCAAGGTTTTTTATTTTTCTGACAAGAGAATTCTCAAACCTCTTATACTTATGGACCGAAGCCACGGTCTGCTCCTCATTATAATAATTTTCAAAATCATTTATTTTGAAACGACCTA
>JAISCK010000056.1 GCA_031265635.1 Spirochaetaceae bacterium | reverse complement strand
GGAAACAGGCCCCCCGTCTTATTGCTATAATTTTCTCAAATGAGTACAATAAAGGTATCCCTAAGTATGAGGAAGTATAATGGCTGATAAAAACATGGTTATGATTGATGGTAATACTGCCGCGGCCTATGTGGCCCATGCGTTGAGCGAGGTAATCGCGATTTATCCGATTACGCCTTCGAGCCCGATGGGGGAACTCGCCGATGAATTTTCCGCCCAGGGCAGGAAAAACCTCTGGGGGACTGTTCCCCAGGTGGTTGAAATGCAGTCCGAGGCGGGAGCCGCCGGGGCGGTACACGGGGCGCTGACTACCGGCGCACTTTCGACGACTTTTACCGCATCCCAGGGGCTGCTGCTCATGATTCCCAATATGTACAAAATCGCCGGGGAACTGACTTCCACGGTGTTCCACATAGCGGCCAGGGCGCTGGCGACTTCTTCGCTGTCCATTTTCGGCGATCATCAGGACGTGATGGCCTGCCGCCAGACAGGATGGGCCATGCTTTCCAGCAACAGCGTCCAGGAAGTGATGGATATGGCCCTTATCGCCCATACGTCCACGCTGAGGACCCGGGTGCCGTTCCTGCACTTTTTTGACGGTTTCCGCACAAGCCACGAGCTCCAGAAGGTCGAGGAAGTGCCCTATGAGGTGATGCGGCAGCTTATAGACGACGATTTGGTTCGGGCCCACCGGCTCCGGGGGCTGACCCCGGAAAAGCCCTTTATCCGGGGCACTTCGCAGAATCCCGACACGTATTTCCAGAGCCGCGAAGGGGTAAACAAGTATTACGATAGGGTTCCCGGCATTGTTCAGGAAGAAATGGACAAATTCGCCAAACTTTCGGGCCGTTCCTACCATCTTTTTGACTATTTCGGCGCGGCCGACGCCGAAAAGGTCATCATCGTCATGGGTTCGGGGGCGGAGACCTGCGAAGAAACCGTGGAGTACCTTACGGGCAGGGGCGAAAAAACCGGCCTCCTCAAGGTGCGGCTGTACAGGCCCTTTGACGCGGCGGCCTTTGTAAAGGCCCTTCCCCCTACGGTAAAATCCATTGCCGTTCTTGACCGCACCAAGGAGCCCGGCGCCCTGGGCGAGCCGCTCTATGAGGACGTGCGCACCGCTATAGGCGAAATGATGGCCGCGGGCAACGCGCCCTTCAAATCCTGGCCCCTGGTCATAGGCGGGCGTTACGGGCTCGGCTCCAAGGAATTCACCCCGGCGATGGCAAAGGCCGTGTTCGACAATCTTTCGGACAAAAAGATCGCCGGCTTTGCCGTGGGCGTCAAAGACGATATTCAGGGCAAAAGCCTTGATTATGACGAACACTTTGTCCTCTCCGAAGAGGGCATGAACGAGGCGATGTTCTATGGGCTCGGCGCTGACGGCACGGTCGGCGCAAACAAGAATTCCATCAAAATCATAGGCGACGCCAAACCCGAACTCAACGCCCAGGCTTACTTTTCCTATGACTCGAAGAAGTCCGGGGGCTTTACCGTATCCCATCTCCGCTTTGGCAAAAAAGCCATACGCCGGCCCTACCTCATAACCAAGGCCGACTTCCTGGCCTGCCACAAATTCACCTATATGGAAACCTACGATATGCTGGCCAACGCCAAGGACGGGGGGACCTTCCTCCTCAACAGCCCCTACGGGCCCGGCGAGGTCTGGAAGCAGCTTCCCGTGGAAGCCCAAAAACGCATCATCGACAAGAAGCTCAAATTTTACGTGATTGACGCCTTTGACATTGCCGGCAAGGCGGATATGGGAACCCGCATCAACGTGGTCATGCAGGCGGCGTATTTCAAAATATCAGGAGTGCTTCCCGAAGCGGAGGCCGTTGATTATATGAAGAAATTCATCGAAAAATCCTACGGAAAGAAAGGCTCCGACGTGGTTGAGAAGAACAACGCCACCATCGATCTGGCGCTGTCCGCGGTGCATGAGGTAAAGTATCCTTCTTCTATTGAAGGGGACCTCCGCATGAAAAAGGCCATGGCCGGCGCGAGGACCCCCTGGATACAGGAGGTTCTCGGCGCCATGACCGTGCAGGAAGGCGACAAGCTCCCTGTCTCCAAAATTCCCGACGACGGGACCTTCCCCACCGCCACGACCCAGTACGAGAAGCGGGCAATCGCGGAAAAGGTTCCCCAGTGGGACGCCGGGCTCTGCATACAGTGCGGTATATGTACCATGGTCTGCCCCCACGCGGTTGTCAGGATGAAGACCTTCAGCGACGCGGACGCCGGGAAAGCCCCCAAGGGTTTTACCTGCGTCGAGCTCAAGCCCAAGGCCGTACCCGGAAAAAAGATAAGCCTCCAGATTTCAAGCGAAGACTGCATGCAGTGCGGCGTCTGTATCAACCAGTGCCCCGCCAAGGCAAAGGACAATCCCGAACACAAGGCCCTTTCCTGGGTAACTAATACCCCCGAATACCGGGCCGGCCAGGTTCCCCACTGGGACTACTTTATGTCCCTGCCCGAAGTTCCGTCCGGTGAGCTTAACCTTGCCACGCCCAAGGGCCTTGCCTTAAAACGGCCCCTCTTTGAATTCTCAGGCGCCTGCGCGGGCTGCGGGGAAACTCCCTATGTCAAGCTCATCTCGCAGCTCTTTGGCGACAGGGCGGTAATCGCCAACGCCACAGGGTGTTCGTCCATTTACGGCGGAAACCTGCCCAGTACCCCCTATGCCCAGCGGAGCGACGGCCGCGGGCCCGCGTGGTCAAACAGCCTCTTTGAGGACGCCGCGGAATTCGGTTTGGGCATGAGGCTTACGAGCGACAAGCTGGCCGAATACGCCAGGGAAACCGCGGCGAAGGCCAGGGCCGGGGGTCTACAGGCGGCGCTTATCGACAAGATACTGGCCAATGCCCAATCCGATGACGGGGCCATTGAGGAACAGAGAAAGTATGTTGACGAACTCAAGGCGGCCCTCAAGAACGATTCCAATGCCACGGCAAAGACCCTGCTTTCTTTGGCCGATTACTTTATCAAACGCTCGGTGTGGATACTGGGCGGCGACGGCTGGGGCTACGACATAGGCTACGGCGGCCTTGACCATGTTATCGCTTCGGGCCGCAATGTAAACCTCCTTGTCCTTGACACGGAAGTCTACTCCAATACCGGGGGCCAGATGTCCAAGGCCACGCCGGTAGGCGCTATCGCCAAATTTGCCGCCGCCGGAAAGGACATCACCAAGAAGGACCTGGGCGCCATGGCCATAAGCTACGGCTATGTGTATACGGCCAGGATCGCCATGGGCGGCAATATGGCCCAGACCATCAAGTCCTTCATTGAAGCCGAATCCTACGACGGGCCTTCAATCATCATCGCCTATTCCCACTGCATCAACCACGGCATCGACATGATGCACGGCCAGGACCAGCAGAAGGCGGCGGTAACGTCGGGCATCTGGCCCCTGTACCGCTATGATCCCAGGCTCAAGGCCCAGGGCAAAAACCCCTTCCAGCTTGACTCCAAAGAGGCGACCACGAGCATTGAAGATTTCATGTACAAGGAAGTACGTTTCAAGAGCCTCAAGGCCGCCAGCCCCGACAGGGCCGACGCCCTGCTTGCCAAGGCAAAGGCCCAGGCCGAGCGCGTTTATAAGGAATACAAATACCTCTCCGAGCGTCCCTTCTAGGGAACCGGGGGAACGGGGAGGCGTTTTTGCCTTGCTGTTCCCCCGGCGAGGACCTGGGCTGCCGGGGCCTGGATGCCTGTAAACAGGCCAGTTCGGGTACTTTACCAACAGGGCTTTTAATGATAGACTAACTTTTCTTGTTTCTTTTTTAGCAGTATACCACATGAGATTTAACGTTTCACAATACGAGAGAGAGCGGAGTCAGCATGGGTAAAAATGTATTGGTAGTCGATGACTCGCGGATTATGCGAAACATCGTAAAAAACACCTTTCTCCAGATAAAAATCTCCTGTGAATTTATCGAAGCCTCGGACGGTCATGAGGCGCTGCAAAAGCTGCTCTCCAACAAAATACACCTGGTTCTTCTGGACTGGAATATGCCGAAACTTTTGGGAATCGACTTTCTTAAAAAGGCCCGAAGCCTTGAGCAGTACAAGAATCTTCCCATTATCATGGTTACAAGCGAATCGGCAAAGTACAATGTGATTGACGCCATAGACGCGGGCGCAACCGACTATATCATCAAGCCGATTAACGAAAAAATATTCTTCCAGAAAATATCCCAGTTCTTTTGAGATTCCGGCCGGTTCCGGTGAACCAAGGGCCGTTACAGGGTTTGTAGTTTCCCGCCCGGCGTCTGATGCGAAATGGCGGCAATGCGGCGGAAGTTGTTTGACGAGAGGAGGTTCTTGTGGCAAAACCGGCGGTCAGGACGGCAAAAAATCCAAAGCTCTTGTTTCAGTTCAATATATTCTGCGTTCTCTTTATCGCGGTGGTTCTTTTTGTGGCATCCGCCGCCGCCCTGCAGCAGATAAATGTTTTCAGCGCCAGACTGGGGCTTCCTGTTGCTACCAGGACGGCGGCTTTCGTCAACGGGGACAGGTTCCAGGAATTAAGCCGTACCCTGGACGGGGACGATCCCTTTTACGAGGAAGCCCGGCTTTGGATGTATGACCTTAAACAGGAAGTCAATTGCATTTATCTGTATACCATGGCGCCGGTTTCGGATACGGTCTACAGGTTTATCATAGACGGTTCGGCCCTGCCCGGAGAAGAAGGGTTTTCTCCCCTGGGATCCGAAGAGGATGTCAGCGGTTATGACAGGGCCTTTCAGAGGACTATGGAAACCGGGTCTCTCCAGCTCAGCGAACTGGATTATCAAACAAGATGGGGCTGGCTGATATCAACCTATGCGCCCATCTTTAATTCCCAAAATGAAATCGTCGGCATTATAGGCTGCGACTTTGGGGTCATGGAAGTGTTCCGTATCCTTTGGACCCAGATACTGCGGCAGATCATCCTGCCGTTTATCATCATCCTTGCCGGCATCGTGCTTTACTTTCCCATGGTACGGGGAATCAACCGGCTGACCAGGGACCTGAGGGCGGAACGGGATGAAATAACGACCATGAAGGACAGCCTCAAGGCCGGTATTTTTCTGATGGACGAGGATCAGATTATTCAGCCCCAGTATTCCCGGTCCCTGGAAACGGTACTCGAAGAGTCCGCCCTGCAGGGCAGAAATTTTATTGATCTCCTGGGCAGTTCCCTGAGCGAGAAAGAACAGGAGTCCCTTACGAAGTATTTCAAAATATTCCGCAAGAGCAACTTCCGGCAGGAGATGCTGGATGATATGAATCCCCTGGCTGAATTCACCTATACCCACGGAAAAAGCGGCAAGGAAAAAACCCTGCGCTGTACTTTCGCGCCGGTAGAACGGGAAAAAGGGGAAAAATTTATTTTGGGATCCATAGAAAACGTTACCGCCGAGGCGGAACTGCGCCAGCAGCTTGCGGACACCGAATCAAGGCAGCAGCAGGAGATGCGTTCCCTCTTTGAGATTATTCATGTGGACCCCGTAATCTTTGCCGACTTTGTGGAAGACCTGGAATACGAATTCGGGCGGATAAATGAGACCATGAAAGACGCAAGTCTCTCCACCCAGGATGCCATGGAACTGGTATTCCAGTCCGTACACGCCATTAAGTCCAATGCCCTTATTATCGGGCTTGACGGCTTCGGCGCCAAAGTCCATGAGCTTGAATCGGACCTTAAAAAACTGAGAGAACAGAAAAACATTTCCCTCGAAGAACTGCTCCACATTACTGTTGAAATAGAAAAAATCATGCGGGAAAATGACAGATTCCGCGCCTCCATAGACAAGATACGGTCCTTTAATCTTCAGTCCTCCCGGACAGGGAAGGAGAGAGACCCGGAACATGTACTCGTCGAAACCCTGTTAAAGGCCAGCCAGAGGGTCTCGGCGGACCTCGAAAAGAAGGTGCGTTTTGAGGTCCGGGAGCTTGATCCCCTGGCCCTGGAGCAGGGGCCCCGGCGCATCATCAAGGAAGTGCTTTTACAGTTGGTGCGGAATTCGGTGTACCACGGAATCGAGGCGCCCCGGGAACGCCGTTCCGCGGGCAAGGACGAAGAAGGCCTCATCGGCCTTTCGATCCTGGTCCGGGATGACAAGATACATATCAAGCTCCAGGATGACGGACAGGGCCTTAACTTTGACCATATTCGTCAAAAGGCGGAAGAACTGCATATCCTCAAGGAAGGCCAGGAAGAGGACAAGGACGCCCTGCTCCGGGCAATTTTTGTTCCGGGTTTCAGCACGGCCTCCGGCAGCGGCTTTCATGCGGGCCGGGGAGTCGGCCTCAATCTGGTCCAGGACCGGATCAGGGGCCTAAGGGGAAGCATCAAGCTGCGGACCACGCCGGGAAAGGGCACGATATTCAATATTTATATTCCCCTGGACCAGGAGTATCTTGAGGACAAGATTTCATAGGCGCCCGCCGCCCGCTTTATTTACCGGGGGAAAAGCGCTATACTCAAAGCCATGTATTTAACTAAATCGAGCGCCATACGCCGTATAGGTTTTGTCTCCACCCGCTTTCAGGGAAGCGACGGGGTCTCCCTTGAGACCGCCAAGTGGCGGCAGGTCCTGGAAAGAATGGGCTATGAGTGCTTCTTTTTTTCGGGACTGTCCGACTGGGAACCTGAACGGTCCATGGTTGTGGACGAGGCTTTTTTCGGCCACCCGCTGATCCAGAAGATACAGGACCGCTGTTTCGGGATCACGGTACGCAGGGAGACCCTGTCCGGGGAGATTCAGGAGGCGCGCTACCGCCTTAAACGGGCCCTGTATGACTTTGTAAAGACCTTCAATATTGATCTTATTATTACCGAAAACGCCCAGACCATACCGATGAACATACCCCTGGGGCTTGCCCTTACCGAATTGATTGTGGAGACAGGACTGCCGGCCATTGCCCATCACCATGATTTTGCCTGGGAGAGGCAGCGTTTCTCGGTCAACTGCGTTGAGGACTACCTCTCCACGGCCTTTCCCCCCAGGCTTCATTCCATTAACCATGTGGTAATCAATTCCGAAGCACGGCGCCAGCTTTCGTACCGCTGCGGTATCGCTTCGACCATCATACCGAATGTGTTTGACTTTGACGCCGAAGCCCCCGAAATGGATGACTATGCCCGCGGCATGCGGGCCGATCTTGGCGTGCGGGATGATGAAATACTCCTGCTCCAGCCTACCCGCATTGTGGAACGCAAGGGCATTGACCACGCGATAGAACTGGCCAACAGGCTCAAGGATAAAAAAGCCAAACTGCTCATCAGCCACCAGGAACGGGATGAAGGTTCGGCGTACTACCTCCGCACGATGGATTACGCGGCCCTTCTGGGCGTCGAAGTCATTATCAGGCCGGACCTCATCGGCGCGCAGCGGGGTATCACCGAAACAGGCCGGAAACGCTACAGCCTGTGGGACTGCTACCTCAACGCCGACTTTGTTACCTATCCTTCAACCTATGAGGGATTCGGCAACGCGTTTCTTGAAGCGATATGGTTCAAAAAGCCCATACTGGTCAACCGCTATTCAATTTTTCAGGAAGATATAGAACCTGTTGATTTTGACGTAGTGGTTATGGAAAACTATGTAACGCCTGAGACCGTAGAGACTGTCCGCTCCCTTCTTGACAAGCCGGGGGCTGTCGAATTTATGACTGAACGGAATTACGAACTGGGCCGCAGGTTCTTTTCGTTTTCCCTGCTGGAAC
Organism: Spirochaetaceae bacterium; assembly: GCA_031265635.1. Classification (GTDB taxonomy): domain Bacteria; phylum Spirochaetota; class Spirochaetia; order Treponematales; family Breznakiellaceae; genus JAIRTD01. The sequence continues at coordinate 1,819 of JAISCK010000056.1, read as the reverse complement.
AGCGGCTCCGTTCAGTCCTGATGAATTTCGGCCAGCTCTAGGCTTATGGCGCGGACGCAATAATAATGAAGTGAGGCTGTTCATGAAAAAGAAAGCTATGGAAGAAAAAGATATCGTGAAATCAGGCGGCGTTTTTTCGGGAAAGCCGCTTCTGGCCCTTGTTCTGGGCGTCATAATGGCCGTTCCCCTCTTTGCCCAGACCGATGCCGAATACCCCCGGAGCGCGGTACTTGACGAGGCCCTTTACGAAAGCCTCCCCCGGAGGTCCCCCCTTGCGGCAAGGGTCTACGATGTACTGCCCAAGGCGGTTTCCCTTAAAGCCTATGCCCCGGCCCCCGGCGACCAGACCCCCTACGCGACCTGCGTAGGCTGGGCCGCGGCCTACGCGAGGACCATCTCCGAATCAAGGGCCCTTGACCGCAGGGACCGTTCCGAAATCACCGCCAACGCGTTTTCTCCCACATATATTTACAAAAGCATTTCCGACGACCCTGAATGTCAGGAAGGGACTTCCATCTCGGCGGCCCTGGATATGATGAAGACCAAAGGCGCGGTCAAAATGCTCACCGGTGAACCCAATACCGACATAACCAAGATACCCCTTTCTTCCTACGCGGCCAGCAAAAGGTATCCCATATCCGGTTATGTAACCCTCTACCAGAACTCCCGTGCTTCGGGGAACCTTTCACAGATTAACCTGGTTAAAAAAAGCCTCGCCTCGGGGAAGCCTGTCATCATAGGGATGAATACCCCGCCTTCTTTTTTTGAACCCGGCGATATCTGGCATCCCCGGGAAAACCCTACGGGCTTTTACGGCGGCCACGCCATCTGTGTGGTGGGCTACGATGACGAAAAAGAGGGAGGCTCCTTTGAGGTGCTGAACAGTTGGGGAAGAAAATGGGGCCGGGGAGGTTTTGTCTGGATTCCCTATAACGCGTTCAGCCGTTGGGTGAGGGAAGCCTACGAAATCATAGAGAACCTTTCGGCCTACGAAGACGCGGCCCGTTTCGGCGGTACGGCGAGGCTGGAACTCAACGGGAACCGGGAGGCCATGACCCTTGCGCTTAACGAAGAAGGCTATTACCAGTCCGCGGAAAGCTGGCCTTCGGGAACCGAATTCCGCGTACTCCTCGAAAACCAGCAGCCCGCCTATGTATACGCCTTTACCGCTGACTCCCGGACCGCTTCGGTCTCCCGCGTTTTTCCCCCTGAGGAAGGAAACGTTTCAGCCATACTGGATTATTCTGACAGCGCCGTGGTCTGGCCTTCCGAGGACCAGTGGATAAGGCTCAGGGATAATCCGGGAACCGATTTCCTCATTATACTCTACGCCAAGGAAGAACTGGATATAAACTTTATACAGGCCCGTTTTGAAAGAACCAGGGGGAATCCCCAGGAGCGCATACGGGAGGCCCTGGGAAAGCATACGGTGTTTTTTGGCCGGGGAAGGTCCCGGCATACAGCCCAGGCGGAGCCGGGCGCCGTAACGGACACAGCGCGGAAATTTTCAGACATAGTTTTTTCCGCCCGGTCTGAAAACATACGGTCCGTCTTTGCCCTGCTCATCGCCATTGAGCGCACGGAATGAGCGTACATTACAATCAAAAAAATTGCGGAGTCTTGCATCTGCGCATGGCCCCGCTTGGTGTCAGGCGGCTTTTGTGTTACCACCGGGTTGTCGAACAAGCCTGTTTATTGCATTTCAAATGTTACACCAAATGCGGTCATTTGTGTATTTGAAATCATACTGACAGTTGTTGTTTGACTGCCTCCTAAACGTCCTTGATTAGTTGGATTTAAATCTTCCCATGTTTCCCAA
>JAISCK010000043.1 GCA_031265635.1 Spirochaetaceae bacterium | reverse complement strand
TGGCCAGTTCCAGCCGGTTTACCAAAACCGCCTGGCGGAAGGTAATATAGGGCATGGTAAACCGCACCAGGCCGCCCCGGCGCAGGGTCCGGCTGAGTTTGCTCAACGCCACGTCAACGGTCTTGTTTGCCACGTTCAGCACAACACCGTCAAAACTTGCCGCGTCGCGGTTAAAAACCGCCCGGACCCCCAGGCGGTTGGCGATTTCGTAGCCTATCTCGACATCAAGGCCGATAAGGGTGCCCGTTTCTTCATCGGTATAGAAAAAAGGCTTTTGGTCCGCCTCGGTCATGCCAAAAATAATGCTGCCACGCCGAAGGATTTCCCGTATGCCCGGAGGATACCTGTCCACATCCGTCAGGGGAACAGCCGACACCTTCTCATTCAGGGCGGCAAGCTGTTGCGCGGTTTCAAGGGGAGAAGGAATGCCCGTTTCTGTCTGAAGCTCCGCTTCCGTTTTTTTACCACAGGAAACAAGGGCAAACACGGCAAAGACGAATAAAAAAATATTCCGCTTCATTAAAATGGTACCAGAATGAGTATAATACGCCTTTTCCCCATTCTGTCAATAGGCACCTGAGCAGATCCGATTTTGAATCCGCCATATCCGGCTATCAGGCAGACCGAAAAGTCAGGTATCCATGCGTTTCCCCCGGTTCAATTTAATAGCCTATCTCATACCAGTTCGCGTGAGCAGTTTCTTTGATCCATTTGAAACCAAATATTAATAATTCTTCCCGAGATAATTCTGACAAATCAATATCATATGAATAACATATTCTTACTGCATCACCCAATATCATTCCGGATAATCTCTCGGTAAAATTAATAAACCTATAGGTTATTTGCTTTTTATTTATTTTTTTAAGAAAAGCGTTTTCACGAGTAATTGCCTCTATTGATTCCAAAGAAAAATACTGTTCATTGAAGTTTGATATTTCCTGATAGCTGAGCGTTTGCGAGTAATGTCCTATACCTGAGAATGATTGATATTCATTAAAAAAGGATAAATAGTCGGATACTAAATTAATATCCATTCCTATATCTAAAAACAAATCTTCTTTTGAATAATAACGAGTTTCCTTATAAGGATATGAAGCAGTTATGCGGTAATTTTTCTTTTTATCATCAACTGTTATTCTTCCATACGTCCGCTCAATAATTACATACGAATATGTATTTTCAAGCTGAAAGGAATTAATGCGGCCATCCATTTCCAATTTATTCTTCAAGACAAAAAAATCAGAATGATTGTTATTAAACACGTCAACATTACTTGGCATGGATGCGCATCCAATTAACAACAATATCGAAAAAAAGGCAGAAGTACCTCGTTTTATGTGGACGATTCCCGGAGCGTCGATAAGCAATCTTATTGAAAAAACTAAATTAAAATAATTTTCTCTCATTATATTTGCATTCTAACCCATTAGAACTTTATCTGATTCCGGCGATGATCTTGAACCTGTCCCGGTTTTACCCCGGTATTGCTGTGAAAAGGAGTACTACTCCCCCATAGTCCAGATGAAGCCTGTGCGGACCTCGTAGAGCGGGGTACTCCGGGACGGGCTTTTAAGGGGGTCCTTGCCCCAGGTATAGAGGGGCATCTCTCCGCCCAGTACAAAGGTAAGTGTGGGCCGTATGGAGGCCCTGAACTCGCAGCCAAGGTACAGGGACTTTAGGTTGTCGGTACCGGCGTGAACATATTCCCTTTCCAGAATCTGATAGCCGAGATTGAGGTCCACCGTATACGGCACATTTTTTTTGAACGCCGCCGCGCTGAAACCGTACCTGATCCTCCTGTCCTGGATGAGTACGCCGCTGCCGTTCATGCTTGAAAATTCTTCCCGCGCCGCGCTGAGGGTGATGACCGCATAGGGCACCCAAATGCCAAAAGCGGCGCGCCCGTATTCTTCCGCGTAGTCCCCTTCGGCGGTCAAAGCCCCTATGGTCGCGTTGCCCTCAAGGAGTATGAAGGCTTTTCCGGGAAGCTCAAGCCCGGCCCGCAGCAAAACGCCGGGTTTTATGAAATCACCGGCATCGTTCCACAGGCCGAAAACAGGACCGAAGGCAAGGCTTCCGTATTCAAAATCAATGCCCAGAACAGCGGAAAGCTGGTTCCTCAGCACGGGCCCGCGCTTGAATTCAACCGTATAGGAAAAACGGTCAACCGCCTGGTCTGAAAAAACAGCGTTTATGGGAAGGTACAGAAGGGGGGAGAATTGCTCTCCCGCCGCGCCCAGGGAGCTGTCCCGGTCAGGGTCAAAACGCAGATTTCCCAGACCGCCGGTAACACTCAGTTCCAGGGCGGAAAGGGGGAGGATGATCAGGCCCAGGAGGACCGCGCAAAGGAAACGCCGCTTCATGTATGCTCCATACGTTTAATAGGCTGTCCGTATTCCCATAAACAGCTCAAACATCTCTCCTATATTATCGTATTCAAAGGGATCAATCCTGAGCTTTGTGTCCCAGCGCAGCCCCGAAGATACCATGCTGAGAAAGGGCGAAACATAAAAATACCGGTCGTCCATACCGGCGGTTTGCAGCCCCCCGGTGCCCTCAAGGCCGAATTCAAACTGGGATTCGTCGAGGTTTCCAAAGATGAGCTTGACATTTATATCGGCTTTTCCCTGCTCGGTCTTGTTTTCCCGCTGTAAATACCAGAGGGGGCGGTAAAAAAACGTGGTTCTGACGGCGAAAAACCCAAAGCGTATTCTCGGTTCAAGGAGGAAGAAAAGATGGTCCATGTCGAAGTCTTCACCCTGCCGCCAGCCGGGAACGCCGGCCTGGATGAACAGCTCCGCCCCGGCTTCGGCGGCAAGATGGGCCAGAAGCCCGCCCCGGTAGATGTTTTCGCCGCCACGGTGGAAACTGAGGCCCCCGAAAAACTCAAGGCGCAGGGGCCGGCTGTTTACGAGGAGCCTGAGGTCCCCGGAATAATGGCCGGCCTCAAAATTGCCGCCGGCATCGGTAAACCCCAGGTCCTGGTAGAAATATCCCATGGGAATGACCTTTTCCGACCTGGTAAGGGCAAGGGAAAGGCCGGTGCCGTTGACCTGGTGTATGCCGTGGTACTGGTTGGTAATGTCCCCTCCTATGCCGTCTGGAAAGTACATAAAGCCCCTGAAATCGCTGCTCAGCGGGGCGGTTCCGAAATAGTTTACAAAATCATCCCCCGAGGCAAAGGTATCGGCTTTCCCCAGGAAATAACTCAATTCCAGGGGAAGGCCCAGGGGTTCCCTGGCGGTGGCCTTGATGACCCTGAGACCAAGGGTGGTCCGCCTGTTGAGCCGGTCTTCAAGTTCGTCCACAAGATCGTTAAACTCACTATCAGTCGGGGCCGCCGTCAAATGGTCAATATTCAGGTTTCCCCGGGCCATAAGCCGTTCCAAATCCCCCGAAGAGAAGGAAAAGCCCAGGTAGGCCGAGTATTTATACCCCCCCTCGACAGCCAAATCAGCCTCGGCAACCGATGAAAGCACAAAGTCGTCTCCATTTTTGGCGCCCCGGGTAAACGCCTCAAGCCGGGGAACGGTGATTTCCGCCCCGAAAAGGCCGAAAGAGCCGGCAAGGGCCAGAACTGGAAGGGCCAGCGCCCTTGTCATACAGGCGAAAAAATATTTCATACCTTATTCTACCACAAAGAAGGCCCAATACCAAGGGAATTCCCCTATATGGGCCTTGACGTAAGACGAATTGTATATAAACATTTGTTTATATGAGTGATTATCTGGATCCGAACAATGAAGAACTGCTAAAAGACTTCTTTTCCGAAGCCCAAATGCAGGTTGACACCCTGGAGCAGAATGTTCTGGTTCTTGAGAACGAAGGCGGAAACCGGGATGCCGTAGATGAGATCTTCCGGGCCGCCCATACCCTCAAGGGCGGAGCGGCCACGGTCGAAATGATGGAACTTTCCCATTTTACCCATTTGGTTGAAGACGTTCTGGATGCCATACGTTCCGATCAGCTCGCGGTAAATGAAGAAGTTGTGGATACCCTGCTCGCGGCCATTGATATCATCAAGGCCATGCTTGAAAAGCGCATGTCAGGGGAAGTTTACCAGGAAGACATCAGTGATATTGAAGGCCGCCTCCATGTCCTGCTTCCCGAAGGGTCGGCGCGGAAAAAGACCGTGGCCAAAACAGCGGCTCCGGCAGCCAAAGCCGCTCCTCCCGCCGGGGAGACCGCCCCCGCTTCGGGTGGGAAAGGCGGCCTTTCCGAATATGAGCTTCTTGAACTCAAGCAGTCCGCGGACCCCGGCTCCGTCATATACCGGGTGTCCGTTACCTTTAACGAAGACAATATAATGAAGAGCGTCGGCGGCATACAGGTTTTTGCCGCCCTCAAGGAACTGGGAACGGTCCTCAAGACGGTTCCCAATTTTGAAGATCTTTATGAAGATACTTTTTATCCCGTGGTTGACTACTATCTGGCAACAGGGAAAACCGGCGATGACATCAGCCGTTATGTGAACATTCCCGACGTTACGGTAAGCGCCGATATATCCGTCGTTTCCGTGGACGACGCTCCGGTGCCCAAGGCCGCGCCGGAAGCGCCCAAAGCCCAGGCTTCGCCCCGCCCGCCGTCCCCAGCCGTACAGACGCCTAACGCCGGGCAGGAGGCGCCGGGACCGGCTGCCGCTGACAAGGCAAAGCAGGAGGCCGAGGCCAAGAAGGCGGGCAAGGACGCCGGTTCCATACTGAGGGTTGATTCCAAGCGCATTGACGACCTTCTCAACCTGGTATCGGAGACGGTCATTACCAAGGCGACTTTTAACCAGATTTCCAACCAGTTTACCGAACTGAGCGCCGGTTTCCACAACATAGAGACCGCCTACAGGGAAAAGATAAAAAACCTCTTTGACGCGCTGCCGGATTACCTTGAGGATATGCGCAAGGGCCAGTCCGGCAAGGATATACGCAAAAAAATAAGTGAAGAATACGGGGACCTTTTCTCTGCCTTTGATGAATTTGAGGCGTCGTTCAAAAATAATATGGGAAAATTCCGCTCCACTTCCCAGAACCTTGGCCGCATCACCGGGGAACTCCAGGAAGGGGTCATGCGTATACGCATGGTTCCCATAAGCCAGATATTCAGCCGTTTCCCCCGCCTGGTTCGGGACCTTTCCAAGAGCCTCAGCAAGAAGATCAACCTGGTCATCGAAGGCGAGGAGACGGAACTTGACAAGTCGGTCATTGAGGACCTCCTTGACCCCATCATGCACTCGGTGCGGAATTCGGTAGACCACGGCATCGAGTCTCCCGCCGACAGGCTCGCGGCGGGCAAGAGCGAAGAAGGACAGGTGCTGCTCAAGGCTTCCAGCGAAGGCAACATGATCATCATCGAGATAGGCGACGACGGCAAGGGCATAGATGTGGACGCCGTCAAGGCCAAAGCCGTGGAACGGGGCATTATCAGCCCCAACAAGGTGCTTTCCGACGTAGAAGCCTATAACCTGATCTTTGAGCCGGGTTTTTCCACGGCCAAGCAGGTTACCAGCATCTCCGGCCGGGGCGTGGGACTGGATGTGGTGCGCCGCCAGATAGAAAAACTCAACGGCATTGTTACCGTCAGTTCCGAGCATGGCAGGGGAACCAAGTTCACCATAAAGCTGCCCCTTACCCTGGCCATTATACAGGGCCTCCTTGTCCGGGTCGGAACCGAGATTTATTCCATTCCTATAACTTCGGTTATCGAGAGTCTCAGGCTCAAGCCCGAAGAAATCAAAATGATCGATAATTATGAAGTCTTTAATATACGCAATGATGTGCTGTCCCTGCTCCGCCTTAACCGGCTCTTCGGCATCAGGACCGAGGAAAAGCAGGACTATAACTTCGTGGTCATAGTCGGCACGGCGGAGAAAAAAATGGGTTTCATGGTGGACAGCCTTATAGGGGAGGAAGATGTGGTAATCAAGCCTCTCCGGGACCAGTTTACCAATTCTCCGGGCATAGCCGGCGCTTCCATTCTGGGCGACGGTTCGGTATCCCTTATCATAGACGTGAGCCAGCTTCTGGAACTTGGCCTGCGCAAAGAAATGGAAGAACGCCGTTTCCTGGAAGCATCAATACGGTAGCGGGAGAATTTTATGAATACCAATAACCTGACGGCTGTGAACGAGGCCCTGAATCAGGAGCTACATGATCAAAAGGAAAAGACCGACACAGTCGATTTCAAGATGGTAACCTTTTCCCTGGGCGGCAAAGATTACGGCGTTGATATCATGAATGTCAAGGAAATCGCCAAGGCCGATAAATTTACCTATGTCCCCAACGCCGCCTCGTTTGTCCGGGGAGTGTACAATCTCAGGGGCGACATTATTCCCATCATAGACCTCCGTTCTTTCTTTCATCTGGCTGTGGAACGCCGAGGACAAGACGCCCTTGAAAACATGCTGATTCTCAGGATCGAAGACCAGGTGTACGGCACCATAGTGGACCAGATAGACAAGGTTGTGGGAATCGATTCGGACAGCATTCAGCCTCCCCATCCCATATTCGGCGACATCAATATCAAGTACATAAGCGGCGTAGTCGAAAAAACCGGCCAGCTTTATATCATCCTCGATGTGGTCCGTATCTTTACCCATCACGAGGAAGCCAAGCGTTCCGCCCTGCCCGAAGTTTCCGCCGCCGGCTATCCTCCTCCTCCCAAGGAGGAAGAAGCCCGGCCCGCGCCAAAGGAAGGCGGGCTTTCCGATTCAGCCCTGGAATTTATCAAGGAAAGCCTCTATGCCATACGGCATTTTGCCGCTTCGGCCCTGAACAACGACTGGCTTCTCAGGCATTTTGTTGACTGGACTTCCACACGTTCCGCCGACCGGGTACAGTTACAGGGCCAGAACGACGCCGATGAATACCTCAGGGATTTTTATTCTCCCTGCACGGGAAAATTCTGGGACGAAGAGTACGCGGACCTGGTAAAAAACGCGCTCCCCGACCTCAAATCATCAACCGTACAAATATGGAACCCCGGCTGCGGCAAGGGCTATGAAACTTTTTCATTAGCGTGTATAGTAAAGTCCCGGTATCCTGACAGGCAGCTCAAAATATGGGCCAATGACAGCGATATTATGGCCATTTCATCCGCCCCGAATATGGTTTTTGATCTGGATGATGTGCCTGAATACTGCCGGGAATACATGGTCAAGGGTTTAAGCGGGTACAGCTTTAACCAGGTCATCAAGGATTCGGTTCTTTTCGAATATCATGATGTACTGCATTCCAACCCCTTCCCCGACCTTGACATGATATTGTCCAGGGATGTTTTGTCCTTTATGTCCAACGAGGACCAGGACAAAATGGTCAATGACTTTTTTGAGAAACTCAAAGAGGGAGGAATTGTCTTCCTCGGCAAGAACGAGCAACTGCCGGACAGTAAGTGGCGGCGGGTGGCGAATGATCCGGTTTCCGCTTATATGAGGAACTAAGATTGAAGGAGCAGGTATATGAGAGTAGAATACATCAATCCCTTTGTTGACGCCGCGTTTAGCGTTCTTAAAGAATATCTGGGGCCGGATGTGCACCGTGGAGAGCTCTACCTTAAACCCACCACCGTCCCTGTCATGGGAGTCGCCGTCCTGGTGGGCCTCGCCGGAGACGTGGAAGGCAGGATACTCTTTGATATGAGCAGAAAGACCGCCATAGCCGTTGCCGGCGCCATGAACGGAGAAGTCTTTACCGAACTGGACGAAATGGCCAAAGCCACCATACAGGAACTTGCCAATATGATCACCGCCCAGGCCGTTACCAAACTCCACAATCTGGGCTTTAAGTTTGACCTTACCCCGCCGGCCCTCTTTACCGGCGATAATATGGAAGTCTCCAATGCCCAGGTTGAAGCCCTCATTGTCCCCATGGAACTGGGCCCCCACGGTAAAATCGAGATAAACGTCGCTGTCCGGGAACGGAGCTAATACAAAGCCGCTTTCCCAACCCCCTTGCGTTTTGGGAAAGCCCCCGGAGTCAAAGATGCAGCCAGTGCCCGCGCGGTTCCGGGGCGCGCTGTCTGTCCTTGACAGGGCGGGCGGCTAAGAGGTGAAATACCGCGCCGTGGATTGTGGCCGTTTCTGGCCTGATAGCCGCCCTTGCCGCCCTGATTCCCGCTATCGCCACCCTGATAATGGCGATGAAGTGAGGTATGCCATGACCGTTTCCAGAAGCAAACTTCTTAATTTCGGCCTGGGCTGTTTTATTCGCGGCGAGGGTTTAATACCCCGCGGCTCTGCCGCGGTCATGAAGGTATTAAACCCGAGACCAACACCTTATGAGAACAACATACCGCGTGGCTCTGCCGCGCGGTTGTTGATTTTCTCCACCCTGGTTTTCGCCGTCCTGTTTATCCTGAAATAACAGCCGCCTCAAGGGGGCTGTTTTCCTCCCGGCGGGCATAATGACACGATTACGATACTTTTTGAAAACGGCCCAAAACCGCTTGACTATATGTCTTTTTTAGGGCATATTGCGGACTATATAAGGACTTACGGGCGGTTAGCTCAGTTGGTTAGAGCATCAGTATGACACGCTGAGGGTCACAAGTTCGACTCTTGTATCGCCCATGCCCCTCCGGGGGCTTTTTTTATGG
>JAISCK010000014.1 GCA_031265635.1 Spirochaetaceae bacterium | reverse complement strand
CTGGTGGTGGCGGCGCTGATAACGCTGTTTACCGGGCCGGGGGGTAATACTCTGGCCGGCGCGTTTCCGTATATAGTCTACGCGGCTCCGAACTGCCTTTTTCCCCTGATGGCGCTCTTTATCGTTCTAAGGGCGGGGGAATACCGGGTGTTTCTTCCGCTCTATATGGCGGGAAAGGCGGTCGGCGTTATGGCCCTGATTGGCTGGCTGGGGTTTCAGGCGCCGTTTTTACGGGTTAATATTGCCGCGGATTTCCCCGCGTCGCTGTGGTATCTGGGTCTCAGCCTCCTCGTATTTTCTGCCGATATTGGTACTATATTTGGAGCATACATCATCCTACGGAGGTCCTGATGCGTATTATTCCCATCGCCAGCGGCAAGGGCGGGGTGGGCAAGTCCCTTATAGCCGCGAATCTGGCGGTGGCCTTTGCCCAGTCGGGTCAAAAGGTTGTGCTGGCGGACCTGGACCTGGGCGCTTCGAATCTGCATCTTGTCATAGGCTACCAGGCGCCCAGGACGGGGATAGGGACTTTCCTCGGCGATACCAGATCGGACTTTAACCAGGTTATTGCTGATACCGATATTCGCAATCTCCGCTTTATTCCCGGCGACGGGGAAATCCCCGGCGCGGCCAATCTCAAGGCTTCGCAGCGGAACGCCCTGATTCGCCGCCTGCTGCAAGTGGACGCGGACATACTGGTCCTGGACCTGGGCGCGGGGACCCACCAGTTCATTCTGGATCTCTTTCTCCTTTCGGGGCAGGGTATTGTGGTAAGCGCCCCTACGGTAACGGCTACTCTCAACGCCTATGTGTTCCTCAAGAATACGGTGTTCCGGGTCATGTACACGATTTTTACCAGGGGCGGCAAGGGTTTTGAATATCTTGAAAATCTCCGCAAGGACAAGTCGGGTCTCCGCAAGCTCTACATACCCCGTATGCTCAAGGATATTTCCGCCCTGGATCCCAAAGGCTATGCCCAGTTTCAGGAAAAGATAAACCATTTCAGGCCCAGGCTCATCATGAACATGATTGAAGATCCCAAAGACGCTGATGTGGCCATGAAAATCAGGCGGTCCTGCGAGGAATATCTGGACATAAAGATTGAACATTTGGGCGTGGTATACCGGGACGCCATGCAGGATGTGGCGCTTTCCTCGCGGCTGCCCATAATCCTTTACAAGCCCCAGGCCATATTGTCCCAGGCCATATACCGTATCGCCGACAAAATACTTTCAAGCGAAGACGACACGTTCTCCTTCAACCAGGATACGGACACGAGCTTTCAGGAAGCGAGCCTTGAGGCGGAAGCGGATTTCAACAGCAATATGGAATACATGGAAGACCTGCTCCATACCGGGGCCCTCACCCAGGGGGACCTCATTGAAACCGTTAAAACCCAGCAGTTTGAAATTGCCACATTGAAAAAAGAAAGCGCCTTCCTGAAAAGCAAACTCAGCCAGGCCCTGTCCCAGGGGTTTAGGGTGTAACGGGGTCTTTGCCGTGTTGAAGGGGCTTCGTGTATAACTTATAGAGGCTGTTGGAGATATGGTCGGAACTATTGTTACCGGGACCGCGTCTATTGCGATTGACGGGCCGGAGCTGGAAGCGAAGCTCTCTTTTGTTCCCGACAAGGACGGGCTTGGCTGGGACAGGGACGCGGTCTGTAAGCTCATCAACGAAAAGCGCCTCAGTCCTTCTCCTCCGCTCCAAACCATAGAAGACTTTCTCAAAAAAGCGGCCAGGGCCAAGGCGCCTCTTGAACTTATCCTCGTACAGGGGATTCCCCCGGAAGAGGCCGCGCCGGAAACGGTTGCCTGGGAAACCCTTGCCATACCCGCGGATGTTACGCCCCTGACCGATGAGATTCTCGCAAAGGCCCCGCCGCCTGAGATCTTCAAAATAAAAACCGAAAAGGTCAAACGGGAAACCATAGTCAAAAAACCCAATCTCCTTCCTTTCCTTCCCCCGAAAGAAGAACTTGTCGTGGTCTGGGACAGGAAGGAAATACGGGAAAAGGCCGAAATAGACCCCGAGGTACATGAACTGCGCTATGCTCCCAAAGGGGCAAAACTCGGCGCCCTCACGCCGCCCAAAGCGCCCAAACCGGGAAAGAACGTATACGGCAGGCCCATTGCGCCGCGCCGGCAGAGCGGCGGGTTTTTTCTTTTGGGCGCGGGCATAAAACGGGCAAAGAACGAGCTTTACGCTGAACGGGCCGGGCTGCTGAGGATTGGCGATACCTGGGCCGACATAACGCCCCTTGCCAAACCTGTCTGGAATGTCGAAAAGGGTTCCGATGGGATAACTTTCTTTTTCAGGTTTGAACCCGGCGACAGCCGTTTTGCCGTTCCGGGCGGAAAAGACATACTCGCCCTGGCTAAGGAAAAGGGCGCCCCGGAAGAAAGCCTTGTGGACGCGGCGGATCTGGACAGCGTAATAAAACAGGCCGTACAAAGCGGGGAAACCGCCTTGTATCCTGTGGTGCGGACCCAGGAGGCCGAAGCCAGGGTAGACATAAGCGCCGGCGGGCTCAGGGCAGCGCTTTTTCTCCGCAAGGGCGCGGCGGGCGGAACGCCGCTCCGTATGCAGGCTATCGCAAGCGTCATCAGGCAGTCAGGCGTCAAGGGTTTTAACGTCGAACAGGTAAAGGCCGATGTCGGCGCCTTTATGCAGGGGAACGATCTTGTCCTTGACAATTATGTGCTGGCGGAAGGCAGGGAATCAACCAGGGGAAAGGACAAGGAAGTAAAAATCCTCGCTGCCTTTCTCCCCGACCCGGAAAAGAACGCCATACTGGAAAAGCTCAAAACCATATCCCAGTGGCAGCTTGCGGTAAACAGGGACCGCTTTATTCCCCTGGCCGATGTTACCAATATCGCCAGGGTAGAAAAGGGCCAGACAGTAGCCCAGGTAAGCGCCCCGGCTGCCGGAACTCCCGGCGTTGATGTTTTCGGCGCTGTCCTTCCGGGCCTTCCGGGTAATGACCCGGACATCAAGCTGTACAAGGGGCTCCATCAGCAGGGGCAGAATATCATCGCCGACCAGAGCGGCATACTCCTTGTTCATGACGGCGAAAGGGTATTCTGGGGCCAGGCCGCCGAATACCGGGACGCCCAGGTAACGGTTACGGTTTCCGCCGACGCTATGAGCGCGGACATAGCCCTTGTTAAAGAAGCGGGCTCAGGCGTTCCCCTTAAACCGGCGATGATACTTGAGGCGCTCAAGGAGGCCGGCGTTATCAAGGGTATTGACAAGGCGGCCATTGAAAGCGCCTACCGGGAGGCCATGACCGGGGGCTCCTCCCGGACCGTGGCCGCCAGAGGCGAAGTTCCGGTGGCCGGAGGCGGCTCTTCCGTAAAGTGGCTTGTTGATCCAAACGTTTCCCGCGCCCTTACCGTTACCGGCGAGGGCAGGGCCGACTACAAAAACCAGCGGCATTTTGTTTCCGTTGCGACGGGAAATCCTGTGGCGGAGCTTTCCAGGGAAGGCGACGCGGGGCGGGACGGCTATGATGTCAGGGGCGCGGTCCTTGCCGCCGAACAGGGCGCGCGCGAAACAATAGGCCATGACGCCTCCATAAAAGAAGTTCCCTCAGGGGCAATCACGCGCCTTGTGGCGGCCTTGTCAGGGGAGCTTTCCTTTAAGGACAATGTTCTTAAAATCATCACCCTCCACGCGGTCGAGGGCGATGTGGGGCTTGCCACAGGGGACATCAAATTCTCCGGGGAAATACGGGTTTCAGGCAAGGTTTCTCCGGGATTCAAGGTCATGGGAAGCCAGGACGTACTGATCGGCGGCGGGGCCGAATCCTCCCTTGTTTCCGCCGGGGGCAGGGTGGCCATAGCCGGGGGCATCATAGGCGGCGGCAGGGGCATTATACGGGCCCGGACCACCATCGAAGCCGCCTTTGCCGAACAGGCTACCCTCATGGCTGTCGAGGACATAACGGTCAGGAACGGCTGCATACTCTGCAACATAAAGACCAACGGCCGCCTGATTCTCAACGGCGAAAAGGGCCGCCTCGTAGGCGGGGTATGCAAGGCCCGGCGGGGCGCGGACGCCGCCAGCATAGGATCGGAACAGGGAAACAGGACCGAGATTTCTTTTGGGCAGGATTATTTGATAAAAGACCAGATTGAAGTAAGCGAACGGGAAATCGAAAAAATCAGGGCCCGTCTTCTTGAGGCCGATGAAAAGATAAAAACGGCCGGCCGCATGGAACTGGCAGAGGCCAGGACAGCAAAACTCCGGCTGATGAAGATTCTGGAACAGTACAATCTCAGGGTATTCAATTTAAGGGAAAAATTCGAAGAACACCACGATTCGGAAATAACCGTGCGGGGAACCGTTTTTCCGGGGGTGGTCATGGAAAGCCATGACCGCTATTATGAAGTGAAACAAAAGCGAAGCCGGGTGATTTTCTATTTTGACCGTGAGCAGGGCCGTATACAGGAGAAACCGCTCGGTTGACACAGCCCCGGCGCTTCACGCTTTGAAGAAGGGGTATTCATGTTACTGGCTGTTAATTTTCCGTCCTGGCTTCATCCCGAAATCATTCCCGGACTGCCGTTCCGCTGGTACGGGCTCATGTACCTCATCGCCTTTGGCATTGCGTATTTTCTGGTCAAGAAGCAGGTAAAGGAACAGAACTACCCGTTGAGCGAGGACGATATATCGGGGCTCTTTTTCTGGGGCATATTTGGCCTCCTGGTGGGCGCCCGGATTTTTTCTACCCTGGTATACGAAACCGACGATACCTATGTCCGTTCCCCCTGGCTTATTTTTTGGCCCTTCCGCGACGGCGTTTTTACCGGCCTCCAGGGCATGAGCTACCACGGCGGCCTCATCGGCTGTCTTTTGGCGGTGCTGCTGTACTGCAAAAAAAAGCGCTTCCCCCTCAGGGACATAGGCGATATGGTCGCCATTGCCATACCCCTGGGCTATACCTTCGGGCGGCTGGGAAACTTTATCAACGCCGAACTCTACGGCAGGGTCAGCGCGGGGCCCCTGGGCATGATTTTTCCCTATGCGGAGAAATTTCCGGTCAGGCTGGAATGGGTCAGGAACATCGCGCTCAAGGCGGGCATAGCCCTTGAGGGCGCCGAGGTCAACCTTCCCCGTCATCCTTCCCAGCTTTACGAAGCCCTGTTTGAAGGCGTCATACTCTGGGCCATACTCTGGCTGCTCCGCAAAAGGCGGCCTTTCAGGGGCTTTTTTATGGGCGCTTATTTCCTCGGTTATGGGGTATTCCGTTTCTTTATTGAATATTTTAGAACCCCCGACGCGGATATAGGCTACCGTATTGAACTGGTCAGGACCAATGTTCCGCCGGCCCTCTTTTCGTCGTTCTTTAATTTCAGCACCGGGCAGATACTCTGCTTCCTCATGATAGCCGGAAGCCTCGGGTGGCTGTGGGCCGTGTCCCGCATGCGCGACGCCGCGCCCCTGGTCTTTGAAGCCGTGCCGGAAGAAACCGAAGAAAAAGATGAACGCAGGGCGGACCGGAATTCCCGGCGCAACATGAGGAAAAAGCTGAGGTAATTATGCGCTACTACAGCACCCGGAGCGCCTCACATAAGGCCGGTTATGCCCAGGCGGCCCTCGCGGGCCTTGCCCCGGACGGCGGTCTTTTTATCCCGGAAGAAATTCCTCCGTATCCCCGGAGCGTACTCAGTTCCCTTGGTTCAATGGAATTTCCCGATATAGCTTTTGAAACCATCAGGCCCTATGTGCATCCCGAAATTCCCGACGCGGTCCTTGGAGACATGGTCCGCGACGCCTATCCCTTCGGAGCGCCCCTGGTTGCCGTGGGGGACCGTTTCATGCTGGAACTCTTTCACGGCCCCACGGCGGCGTTCAAGGATTTCGGCGCCCGTTTTATGGCCCGCTCGTTTTCGTACCTGCGCCGGGGCGAATCAAAGCCCCTGCGTATACTCGTCGCTACTTCAGGCGACACAGGCGGCGCCGTGGCCGACGGCTTTTTCGGCGTTCAGGGCATTTCTGTAACCGTACTCTATCCAAAGGGAAGGGTTACGCCCCTCCAGGAAAAGCAGATAGCCGGTCTCGGGGGGAACATACAGGCGCTGGCGGTCGAAGGGAGTTTTGACGACTGTCAGGCCCTGGTCAAGGCGGCCTTTGCTGATCAGGATCTGCAAAAGCATCTGGCCCTCTCGTCGGCCAACTCAATCAACATATCGCGGCTCATTCCCCAGGCGGCGTACTATGCCGCGGCCGCGGGCAGGGCCGCTGTGGGCAAGAGTGATCCCGGCGGCGAGGCAACGCCCCGCGTTGCGGATAACGGCGTGTCCGGCAGACAGGACCCGGACCGGCGGGACAGCGCCCTTGGCAGCGGCGGGGATTCCTACCGGGAGCTCGTCGTCTCGGTTCCCTCGGGAAATTTCGGGAACCTTACGGCGGGGCTGTACGCCAAAGCAATGGGCGCGCCCATAGCGCTTTTTATTGCCGCCACCAATGTCAACAAAACCGTTCCCGATTATCTGGCAGACGGCGACTACAGGCCCCGGCCCTCACAGGCAACCATATCCAACGCCATGGATGTGGGCGCTCCCAGTAATTTTGAACGCATGGCTTCCCACTGGTCCTATGATGAACTCAAGAAAAGCATACAGGGCGTATGGGTAAGCGACGAAGCCACCAGGGAAACCATACAACAGGTCCGCCGCGACGCGGCCTATTTTCTCGACCCCCACGGCGCCGTGGGCTGGAACGGCGCGGACCAGCTCATAAGGCAGGGCGGCCTTCCCCGGTGCCCCCTGGCGATACTGGGAACCGCCCATCCGGCAAAATTTGCCGAAGTGGTGGAACCCCTGGCCGGCAAGCCGCCCCTTCCCCCGTCCCTTGCCCGGCTTGAAGGACGCGGCGCGGAAGGAGAGACCATACCCAACAGTTTTGAAGCGCTCAGAGGAGTGTTATATGCATGAGACATTAAAACAGATCGGAGACATGGGCATCATTCCTGTAGTCAAGATTGAAGACCCGGCCAAAGCCCTGCCCCTGGCAAAGGCCCTCAAGGACGGCGGGCTGCCCTGCGCCGAAATCACTTTCAGAACTGGCGCGGCAAAGGAAGCCATACAAAACATTGCCAAGGTCCATCCCGATATGCTCCTCGGCGCGGGTACGGTACTGAGCGCGGCGCAGGCGGATGACGCTGTTGCCGCCGGGGCCAGGTACATTGTATCGCCGGGCTTTAACCCCGCGGTCGTTTCCCATTGCGTCAAAAAAGGCATACCCATTATCCCCGGCTGTTCAACGCCTTCGGATATGGAACGGGCCATAGAGGCGGGCCTTGAGGCGGTAAAATTCTTCCCGGCTGGGGAAAGCGGCGGCGTCAACTACATCAAGGCTGTGTCGGCCCCTTTCCCCATGCTCAAGTTTATTCCCACCGGCGGTGTCAGCGCGGAAAATCTCAACAGTTATTTATCCCTTAACGCTGTTCTGGCCTGCGGCGGATCATGGATGGTCAAGGCTGAACTTATCAACGAAGGCCGCTTTGATGAAATTGCCGCCCTTACCCGAAAAGCGCTTAACACGATGCTGGGCTTCAATCTTTCCCGCCTGGGCTTTAATACGGCAGATGGGGAGAGCGCCGGCAGTACAGCCGGGCTCTGGGAAAAGTTCTTTGATTTTCCGCTGCGGCAGGGTGATTCATCCGTCTTTGCCGGCCCCTGGTTTGAACACCTGAACGCGCCCGGCCCCGGCAAACACGGACACATTGTCATAGGAACCCTCACCATACACCGGGCTGTAGCCTGGCTTAAACGCCGGGGATACGGGTTCAGGGACGAAAGCGCCGAAACCAACAGCAAAGGGGAACTTACAGGCATGTATCTCAAAGATGAAATCGCGGGCTTTGCCATACGTCTTGTACAGTCACAATAGGGGGAATCATGGCGAAATTTTTGTGTTTTGGCGAAATCATGCTCAGGCTCAAGGCGCCGGGCGCGGAACGTTTTTTCCAGTCGCCCCTCCTTGAAGCCACCTTTGGCGGCGGCGAAGCCAATGTGGCGGTTTCGCTGGCAAATTTCGGCCTCGACGCGGAATATGTTACCGTGCTGCCCGACAACGCGCTGGGCGATGCATGTATCAGGGAACTGCGCCGCTTCGGCGTGAATACCTCCAGGATAGTCAGGCGTCCCGGACGCATGGGCATATACTTTCTTGAAGGCGGCGCCAACCAGCTTCCCAGCAAGGTAATTTATGACCGGGAATATTCGGCCATAGCCCTGGCCGAAAGCGGGAGCATTAACTGGAAGCAGTGTTTTGACGGCGTTTCCTGGTTCCACATAAGCGGCATAACGCCGGCCATATCGCGGAGCGCCTCGGAGCTTTCGCTCGAAAGTGTCAGGGCGGCAAAGGAAGCGGGCTGTACTGTTTCCTGCGATCTTAATTACCGCAAAAATCTCTGGAAATACGGAAAGAGCGCGCCCTCTTTTATGGGTGAATTGATGCCCCATGTTGATATTGCCATTGCCAATGAGGAGGACTGCCAGAAATCCCTGGGCATCACGGTTGATATTGATGTGGAAAAAGGCAGCCTTGACACAAAAAAATACGAAGCCCTTTCCGGCGCGGTGCTTGAGCGGTATCCCAAGCTCAAGATGATAGCCATCACCCTCAGGGAAAGCCGCAGCGCCGACAGCAACGGCTGGGCGGCCTGCCTTAACGACCGCAAAAAATTCACCCTTAGTAAACATTATGACATCAACGATATTATTGACCGGGTAGGCGGCGGCGACGCCTTTGCCGCCGGGCTCATCTACGGGCTTAACGCCTATTCATCCGGGCAGGACGCCCTGGAGTTTGCCGTGGCGGCCAGCTGCCTTAAACATTCTATTACAGGTGATTTCAACAGAGTTTCGGTAAAAGATGTGGAAACCCTCAAGGGAGGCGATGCCTCGGGCAGGGTACAGCGCTAAATATTTAAGGAGGAATCACGGCTATGGCAGGAACAGTAAAAGAAATCGAAGACATCAGAAATGAAAAACTTGGGGCCCATGTTGTCGCGGCGTTTAAGAAACGGCGTTTTGACGCATGGTATTTCCCGTTCCGCGAAGACGCCCTAAAGCAGCTTTATTCCCTTATCCCCGGCGATCATATTGTTTCCTGGGGAGGTTCCCTCACCATGGAAGCCCTGGGAATTCAGAAAACGGCAAGCGAAAAATATACAGTCATAGACCGCGATACAGCAAAAACCCCCGAGGAGAGGACCGCCCTTATGCGCAAGGCGCTGATCTGCGATACCTTTATCACAGGGGCCAACGCCATAAGCGAGGACGGCCAGATCGTCAACATAGACGGCGGCGGCAACAGGGTAGCGGCCATGCTCTACGGCCCCAAACAAGTCATCGTTGTGGCGGGCATGAACAAGGTAGTCAAGACGCTG
>JAISCK010000197.1 GCA_031265635.1 Spirochaetaceae bacterium | reverse complement strand
ATCGCGACATTCGTCAGATTTGGATTTCCTATTATTTCAGCAACAGTCAACATATCCTTTTCGGCAAATCCAATCCATGCTTCAACTTGCTTTTTCATATAGTATTTTCCCCGTCTTTTCAATTTCATCAATAAAATAATTACCACAACTTTTTACAATTTTGTATTCTTCCTTTGAGTATACCAAAATATCCAGCGGTATTTTGTAATTTATATTTCTTACCAATTTGTTTATATATAATTTTTTCTGTAATCGCTCTTCATAATTTTTTGCGACATCATTATTGTCCAGAATTACCATCATATCAATATCACTATTTTCATCGGCAGTACCCTTGACATACGAACCAAATAATATTATCCGGTAGGGATCCGATTGTTTGAGAGCCTCTAATAATTGGTCAATATAGTTATAATTTTCCATACGCCTTATTATAATACAGATATTCCTTTTGTACAAGTCATTTTTTGATATTTCACATAACGAATTTATATCCGGGAACAGGCCCTTGCCTTTCTGAATAATTCGAGAAAGTTTCTGAGGCTGATGTTTACCGCGCCGAGTTTGTCCTTGTACTCAAGGGGCATGCCAAGATCCCAGAAGGCGAACCCCTGTTCTTTAAGCCAGCGGGCGGTAAGAATCATCTGGGCTTTGCCCGCGTTGCTTTCATCATGATACCCCGAATAGCTGGTGTAGACCCCGCCGGCAATAACGCCGAACTCGCCTGCCTTGAGTTCCCCGTCGCGGTAGACGCCGAAGGCGGCCGGCATGACTTCTTTTTTTCCAAGGGCTTTTACGGAAGTTATGATTTTGATGAGCGGCTTGGTAAGCCATCCTTCGCCGTGAACTTCCGCACAGCGCGCAATGATGCGGTCAAAATCCCTGTCAAAAGCAAATTCGTATCCGGGAAGAAAACGCTGTATGGTTTTTCCTTCATGAACGCGGTCAAGAAAAAGCACCGACCGTATAAGATGGTGCATGGGTTCAATGATGACTCCGGCATTGTCTTCGGGCCCCATATATTCTGACATGACAAGAAACCCGGCCCGCATGAGCTCCGCGGCAAAGGAACGATCAAGGCTGAATGCCAGGCAGAATTCCTCGCCATAGCCGGTTTGAACAATGGCGTCCAAAACAGCGTCAAGATCATCTCCCGGAGAAACCAGAACGAACCCCGAAGGCATATACCGTAAAAACATATTCCCGCGTCTTTCCTACATGGAGAATTCCTGCCCAAGGTAGACCTGGCGGACCATCTCGTCGGAGAGTATGGCTTCCTTGTCTCCCTGGGCAACGATGACGCCTTCGGCGATGATAAAGGCATTGGTAGTGATTTCAAGGGTATCCCGCACATTGTGGTCGGTTACCAGAACCCCTATGCCCTTGTTGGCAAGACGCCTGATGATTTGTTTTATTTCGTATACAGCGATGGGGTCTATACCGGCAAAGGGTTCGTCAAGAAGCAGGAATTTGGGGTCCGACGCCAGAGCGCGGGCTATTTCGGTACGCCGCCTTTCGCCGCCTGAAAGGGTGTAGCCGTACTGGCTCCGTATGCGGGCTATGCCGAATTCCTCAAGGAGCGCTTCTACCTTGCCCCGCTGTTCCGCCCTGGAAAGGTCCTTGCGGCTTTCCATGATTGCCATGATATTCTGTTCTACGGTAAGTTTGCGGAATATGGACGCTTCCTGGGGGAGATAGGCTATACCGGCGCGGGCCCGCTGATACATGGGTTTAAGGGTGATGTTTTCGCCGTCAAGAAGGACAATGCCCCCGCTGGGTTTATGAAAACCTACCACCATATAAAAGATGGTGGTTTTTCCCGCGCCGTTGGGTCCCAAAAGGCCGGTAATGTCGCCGTTCTCCATAGAAAAACTAACGCCCCGGACCACTTCTTTACGGCCAAAAAATTTATGGAGTTCAGCCAGCTCAAGCACATGATGGGGCGGCGCTTCCGCCGGAGGGTCCACCGGAATTTCCGCCGCCGGCATCTCATCCGCCGGAGGGTCCGCCGGCATCCTGTCAGGCGGGGCGTCCTGCTGCGGGGTATCAGCCGCATCCGCCGGGAGCATAGCCTCTTCCACCGCCTATTCCTTTATGGAACCTGAAACCGCGCCTTCCATGATGACATCCTCGGTCTCAAGATCAACCTGCATACGCTCGGCCCGTAATTCATCTCCCTTTTTATATACTATCGGAAAGCCCGAAAGGTCCAGGGATTTTTCGTTCCGCCGGTACAGGGCATATTCGGAACGGCATACCATTTCATCCTTAAAAAGGCGTACCGACACCTGAATCACCGCGGTCCCGGTTTCATCATTGTATTCAATAAAGCGGCCCCTGGCCACCACGCCGTTTTCGGTATCCTCCATGGTTGAATTCCCTTCAAGCCTGGCTATCTTGAGCGTGCGGTCATAGCGGAGCCGGTCGGTCGCAAAAAGGATGCCCTGTTCGTCATCCCTGCCCCGGACATGGCCCTGGCAGTCGATAAACTCATTGTCCGCGCCCTGAAGCTCAATGCGGTCGGCCTGGAGTATGAGGTTGTCCGAGCGCACCTCGGCGGAACCCTGGAGTATGGTTATTTCCCGTCCCGATGCCCTGCCGCCGCTCATGCGGTCTGCCTTAAAGGTAAAAATATCCGCCCAAACGGAAAAAATGAGAAGCGCCGAAAGGAAAATCAGAAAAATCACCCTCATTATCTATCAAAATAACACAAATTTGGGGTATAATACAAGGAGTAAGGAAGATAGACTATGAGAGAAAAGGGAACCGTAACAAAACTGACAGGCGATATGGCGACCGTCAGGGTTGAAAGGCTTGAAAACACCGGCTGCGGCTGCGGAAACTGCGTCAGAAAAAACGAGGCCCTGATAGAAGCCCGCAACAAATGCGACGCCCGCCTTAACGACCAGGTGTATCTTGAATCAAACTACGACTGGGCAAAATACCGCAGCACCGTAAGGACAGCCGTGTCTTTCGGGGCGCTCATTCTGGGCATGGCGGCGGGGAATGGTATGTTTCCCCGTTTGGGACCGGCTGCTGTTCCCTGTTCCGTAGCCCTGGGCTTCATCCTGGCCGCGACAGCCTTTCTGGCCATCACAAAAATCTTTACGCGGAAGCCCCTCAGCCGGCCCGAAGTAGTAGAGCTTATTCATAGTGAAGGGGTGTAATGCCCCGGCCTATGGTGCATCTTCCTCTTCCCCGGCGGCATCAGAGGGGTCCTCATCGCCGGTACTGGAACCGGAATCCTCTTCTTCCTCATGAACATAGGTCCCTTCTATGCCGTCGCCGAATTCCCAGGTTTTCCGTCTTGTGTCGGCGGAAAAACTTCTTCCCTT
>JAISCK010000012.1 GCA_031265635.1 Spirochaetaceae bacterium | reverse complement strand
CGTCATACGCGCCAAAACCCGGCCCCTTGCCCCGCTGGAAAGCACCGGCGCAGGGGACGCCTTTTGCGGGGCCTTTATGAGCGCCTGGATACAAAAAAGACCCCTTGCCGAATGCGCCGCCCTGGCCAACGAAGCCGCCGGCATCGTTCTTTCCATACCGGGCACGGCCATAGACTCAGGCGCGCGAAAACAATTCGCCGCCCTCAAGAAAAAGTACGCCCTGTAAGCCGCGCGGACCGGACGCCAAGCCGCGCCCCTATACCCTGACCAGGGTCGCCTTTGCCACTTCAGCGGCCTTTGCCGCGCCGTCAAGAAGTTCGATATTTTTCAGCGCCCATTCGGCGGCGGTACCCGGCCCCCGGCTGGTAAGTATAGCGCCGTCAAGAACCACCCGCTCGTCCGACCAGCGCGCGCCGCCGACAGACGCCTCGGCCCCCGGATAACAGGTAAAGCGTTTCCCCTCAAGAAGACCCAAAGGCGCAAGCACCACAGCCGGAGACGCGCAGATAGCCGACACAAGCCGCCCCTCAGCGGCCATGGCCCTGATAAAAGCCCCCGCCGTCTTTGACGCGGCAATATTCGCCGCCCCGAGCGACCCGCCCGGCATAAGAACCGCGTCCCAGAGCCCGGCCTTGAGCGCCCCTTCTTTTTCCAGATCCTCAAGCATACACTCGGCCTCTATGCCTATCCCGTGAGCGCCCCTGACTGTTTTTCCGCCCGTTACCGCCGCGACACGCACCTCAATCCCCGCCCGGCGAAGATAATCCAGCGGGCTTACAGCCTCCACTTCCTCAAACCCATCGGCCAGTAAAAAAAGCGCCTTTTTAGCCATTCGCATACTCCTTGCCTCTACTATAGCCGGACATCCCCGCAAGGTACAGGCGTGATTTGTAAAGGAGGAAGGGGGGCGCATTTCCACACTGCCGTTTGGCATTGCGGCATAAGCGTCGCGCCCCCCTACGGGCGCACTACGTTGCGCCCTACCCCCCTGGTGGGACCGGATGGCGCTGTACCCAAGGCTGTCCGCTGAAGACGGAGAGGCGGAGTTTTTGCAGAGCAAAACTCCTATGTCAAAATCCGGCGTCCTTACCGGATTTTGACACACCCTATTCCGAATCGTAGTTTATCAGGGTACGTACCGGGGTGGGAGCGAGTTTGGATTCAAAATCAAGAAAGGGCAGACCCACGACGCCGAAAATCTCGGGAACTTCGGCGCCGGCCTGTCTGAGCAGTTCCCTGGCGGCGGAGAGGGTTCCTCCGGTGGCGATAAGGTCGTCCATGAGGAGTACTTTCTGGCCGGCTTTGACATCATCAACGTGGAGTTCTATTTCGGCCTCGGCGTATTCAAGCTGGTATTTTTTGACCAGTGTTTTGCCGGGGAGCTTGCCTTTTTTCCGCACCAGTATCAGGGGTATGCCCATGCGGCAGGCAAAGGGGGCGGCAAACAGAAAGCCCCTGGCCTCAATGGCCGCTACGGCGTCTATGCTTCCCGTGCCGTAATGCGAAACCATGGCTTCAATGCAGTAGCAAAAAGCCACAGGCTGGGTAAGTATGCTGGTAATATCGTAAAAAAGAACGCCTTTTTTGGGAAAATCAGGGACTCTCCTGATGTACCGGTCGAGGTCAAAGGCTTGGTCCATGGGAACGCTCCCTACTTTACGGTTTTGATCCAGGTTTTTACCGAACCTGAGCTGCCGGACACAAAGGGCCCGGCGCTGACACGAAGTTCGCAGTCATGAACAATACGGCGCAGATAGGCGGCGGCTTTGGCCGATCCGGCAAAAAGCCCTCCGGGGCGTCCGGCAAGGTTAATATGGAGGAGCAGTTGTTCCAGGCCGGCAAAGGAGGCCGGAGACGGCTTTTCGGCGCCAAAAAAACAAAGGTCCGCGGGAAGCAGATCAGTAGCCGTAAAGTCTTCGGCCTTGACCACCTTGACTTTGTTGCCGGGAGAAGCGGCGGTAAAGACAGCGGCTATCTCTCCGGCTACCTTGACCGTTGATTCCGCGCCGTCAGTAACAATCAGAACAGTCTTTTTTGTTTCCACATGTATTAGTCTACCTTGTACTAAGAGTATGTGTCAATTATATCATATAAGGCCGCGCGCGGGAACCCTTCAGGACTTTTCAACAAGGTACAGATATTCCCTGAGATGAATGTCCCTGTTTCTGAGGTTTCTGCTGCCCCGGAAGGCGGTATAGGGGGTTTCGAGCACCGTCAGTTTCCCGGCTTTTGAAAGCAGCGCCTCCATTGCTTCCCGGCCTATAAAGCCTTCGGAATTATAGGACACAAGGAGGAATTTTGCCCTGATGCCCAGGGCCAGTTCTTCCAGAGCCGCCTGGGCTTCGCGCTTACGGTTATATGGGGAACGGTTCCAGCCGGGAGGTATGCCCGAAACCGGGCTCAAAGCGCCGGGCCTTTCGTAGCGGGTAATAAGATTCAGCATAAAATAATTTGAACCATAGGGATGCTGGTTATAGGGGGGATCAAGGTAGGCAAGGTCAAGCTCGGGCAGACGCCCGGCCAGGGCATTGGCGTCTTCACGGTAAATTTCCACGGGACATTCAAAACGGCTGAATACGGGAAAGGGCAGCGCGATAGTGCCCCGGATACGGCGCAGGGCGTCTTCCCCGGTCCCGCCAAAACGGCCTATGCCCGTAGAACGGTCCTTGTAAAAACCTTTGAACACCCCGGCGGTATTGGCGTGTATCGAAGCCTCGGAAAGAAGGGGGGCGATAAAAAAGGGCTGTATTTCCCCGGAGAATTCCCCGATATACTGCCGTGCGCTGTCTATATAGGCGGCGTTCCGGGGAGTATAAAAAACCCGCTCGCCGATCCCTATGTGGTCTTCGTTAGCGGGGGCGTACAATTCGGCGATAAAGCCGGGGCGGGGCGGGCCTGAAAGTTTTTCAAGGAGGCCGAGGTGCAGTTTTTCAAGTTCCGCAAGCGGAACCGGCAGTTCGCGGCGGTTGGCAAGGTAACAGCGGCTGATACATTCACTGTACGGTTCAAGGTCATTGCTGACAAGAAGACTCGCGTAGCGCTTAAAAAAGCGGCTTACCGCCCCCGAACCGCTGAATACGTCAAAGAGCGCCAGCTTGTCCCGGCCAAGACGGGAACGGACCACCGCAAGGGCGCTGCCTATAAAGTCAAGGAGGCTCCGTTTGTTGCCGAGGCAGGTAATGAGCTGCCGCCCCAGATAGTCCGGGTCTTCGCCGGGCTCCCGCATACAGGGCGAAGCCGTTTACTGGCCGAGAAAGGCTCCGAACACCCAGCCGTCCACCGGGGCAGTAATATGGTACCACCTGCCGGTCCGCCCGTCGACGGTGTAGCTTTCGGTTGTTTCCTCGGAAACCTTTACCTCCGTATCCAGGGAAAGCTGGCTTATGATTCTGCCGCCCTTCTCATCGGGAGTATCCCGCACATTGACATCATGGTCATTGACCCAAAGAGACCCCAGGGAACTGGGCTGTATGTCTTTGCCTGACAGAAGCCCCCGTATCTCGGCGGCAAACGCCGATCCGGGATAGTCGTTATAGGCCGCCTCAAGCAGGGCCTCTTTGCGTATGGTCTCATTCGGGCCCAGCACCTCGGCGGTATGGAGCAGGATGACGGACTGCACATCATCATTGCTGAAAGAAAGCGACTGGGTTTTGATAAAATTGGTCCGGTAATAGCGCTGGCGTTCCGCGTCATAGGCCTGGAACTGCACAAAACCGTCCCGCTCCGTTTCAGGATAGGTAACAAGCACGGTCTTTAGCGGCAGTATGGTACTCAGGGCGTCGGTATTCCGCGCCCCGCTGTAAAGCACCGCCCTCTCGTCAATCACCACGGCAAGGTTCCCCGCCGGGGCAAGCTGGGAGCTGAATATGAACCCTGTCTTGCCGCCATCCCGAATGATGGGGGTAAATTCGTATTCGGCCTTGTCCCCGGCATAGGTGTACGTCGCCGAATCGCCGAGAACGGCAACCCTTTCGCCCAGAACAATCGTATCGTTCCATCTGATACTGGTGATTTCTTCGGCGTCGTTTTTTTCCGCCACGCAGAAACTGGAATTTACCCTCAGCGCCATGCCCTGGGACAAGCTGGTCTCAGCAGGCGCGGGCGGCGCGGAAGAGACAGCCCGCGAAATACTTGATGTATCCGATTTACCGCAGGAAAACAGGACCACAGCCGCAAAGCCCGCATACAGAAAAACGCGCCGGTTTTTCATTATCTTCCCCCTTACATGTACATGGTTTATCAGGACAGATTACACCTTTTAGCGACAAGTGGGATCGAACCACTGACCGAACGGATATGAGCCGTTTGCTCTACCATCTGAGCTATGTCGCCATACCGGCAAAGCGTCCGGGACGCCAAACCGATGCCAGAAAACACCCTACTAAAAGCACGGCTCTTTGTCAATAGAGCCGCTTTCAACATAAAGATGCTTTCAACTTTTGGAACAGCTACCTTGAAATTAGTTAATCCGAAAGTTTGAATTTGGAAACTTCGTCCGACAAAAGGGAAACGTTTTCCCTGGTGAGGACGGTGATTTCGTTCAGGCTTTTTACGGCGTCGCTGATACGGTCGGTGCTTCCGGCAATGGCGTCCATTTCGGAACTCATCTCCACGGTGGCGTTGGACAGGTGGTCCATTTCACTTACTATGGCGGTGCTGGCATCCATCATCCCGGACGAACCGTCCTTGACCATGCTTGTAATCTCGCTGATCTCCCGCATAGCCTGGAGTATCTGGGTGCTGCCGGTACTCTGCTCATCCATGGCGCCCCTGATTACCGTTTCCTGGTTCCGTACCAGATCAAGAATGGAAAGTATATTGCTGAACCTGCCTTGGCTCTCGCCGGACAGGGTGGTGGCGGTATTGATCTGGGTTTTCAAGTTGGTAAGCACTGTTGAAATAGACTTGCCCTGGACAGAGGAATTTTCCGCCAGCTTGCGGATTTCGTCGGCCACTACCGCAAAGCCCCGTCCGGCGTCGCCGGCGTGGGCCGCTTCTATGGCGGCGTTCATGGCAAGGAGATTGGTCTGCCCGGCTATGCTCTGGATCATGGAACTGGCCTCTATCAGCCCGTTTGAAGCGTCTTCGAGGATTTTCATGATGTCCACCACTTTCTGGATTCCGTCCCGGCCCGATTCGGACGCCCGGAGCAGTTCATCCATGGACACGGCGTTCTTTGTCAGTATATCCGCCACCGACTTGATATTGGACACCATTTCCTCAATGGCGGACGAGGACTCAACCACCGCGGCGCTCTGGTTTTCGATGGAACTGTTGAGTTTTTCCGTGTGGTTTTTTATTTCCCCCATGGCGGCGGAGGTCTGGGTAACCGAGGCGGCCTGGGAAACGGTCTTTTCCCTGACCTCCGATATGCCGTCCACAATACGGGTGATGGCGGCGGCGGCGTTGTTCATGGTGGAAAAAAGATCGCCTGATATGCGCTCCAGCCGCCCGGCGGCATCCTGGGTGGTCTTTACCATCCGGGCAAGGCTTTCAATAGAAAGGTTGAATTTCTCCGACATGGCGCCGATTTCGTCGCCGGTTTTGACTTCGAGCCTTTCCCCCAGGTCCCCGCCGGAAACTTTTTCCAGTACGGGAATCATTTTTACGATGGGCCGCGCCACCGAGCGGCCGATAAGAACCGCGATGGCAAAGCCGGCAAACACCGACGCCGTAACCAGAATGATGATCAAAAGCCTCAATGTCCGTATTCCCGACATGAGTTCATCATAGGTAATCGTAACCATGAGCTTCCAGTCAAAATCTTCTATAGGGGAATATCCCACAAACACATCCCGCTTGTTGAATACATACCTGACTATTCCTGTATCAATGTCCTCCAGCGCCGTATCTATTGAATCCGCCAGGGATTTGAGCGTGGGGTCTTTTTTGGCGTCTTTGGAAGGGGTAAAGCGGTTTGCCACCAGGGAGAAGTCCTGATGGGCGATGACGGTTCCTTCCCGGTTGATGATATAGGAATAGCCGGTCTCTCCCATCTTTGCCGTGCGGATAAGTTCGGATAAAATGGCGGCGTCTTGCCTGGCGACGATGGCGCCGACGACGCGGTTTTCGTTGCTGATGGGAACGGCGAACATAATCACCGGCACACTGGTAACCTCGCTTATGATTACGTCCGAGATCGCGGCGTGGCCGGAAAGGGCCTTTTGTATGTAATCCCGGTCGCTCAGATCCGCGGAGGACCCGTCAACAAGATAACGGACTGTTCCGTCAAGCTGTACTATGCCCATGTCCAGAAAGCCGGTGCGTCCGACATCGCTTATAAGGCCGTCGTACTGTTCTTCCCAGTGCATGGTCCTGACCCTGGCCCGGATCGCCAGTTCCTGGAGTACGCTCAGGTAGTTATTGAGCGTCGCATGAATGATTTGCGCCCTCGTATCCGCCTCATTGATAAGGGTAGTTTCGGCCATGGATCTAACAATGCCCGAAGCGACAAAAAGAGCTATCAGCCCCATACTGAGCGATACCGCAAGTACAAGAATCCCGACAAGCAGGGAAACCTTTTTAGACAGACGCATAATACATTCACCCCTCGTATACGTAGTGACTTCTTGAGTCTATAAATAAGTCTATTTCCTTGAGGGGGCCTGTCAATAGAACGTATAACAAAACCGTTCAAAAGAACGGCGCGTTAAATTAATTTGTGGTCTTTCGCGGCGTCCATGATGACGCGGTTCCATCGGTTAAGGGAAAGGAAGGCTCTGCGGGTCTCCGCGTCGTCAATGCGGCTTGCCCGTTTCTGAAGCCGGTTAAAAGATATGCTTATGGCGGTATTCATATCCACCTCCGAGGCCCTGGTTTCCTGGTAGATCTGGTACAGCGAAAAAAAATAAAAGCTGTCGTTGGGGTCGGAACCGGGAAAACGCTCGTCCTTGGTTATATGCTGCATGATGTGCAGGGCCTGGTCCATGTCGGCGCCCCGGGAATGGCCGAGCCTGCCCAGGGCCAGGGCCTTGTAGGTTGAAGCCAGGCGCTGAAAATATTCAGCCTTGGGTATTATGAAAAGCTCGCACTGGGAAAACCCGCTGCGCCAGTCGGGCTGTTCTATCAGGGGAAAATCCTGGGCAGGAAGTTCCATAAGCAGCCTGTCGGAAAGCTCAAGCACTTCCTCATAGCGCCTGTCAAGCAGGGCCGCCTCAACGCGGAACAGGGCGCCGTCTCCGGCGGGCCAGGTTTTGCCGCCCGAAAGGATATAGGTTTCCGACCGCATGATCCAGGCGTCAAGGGTCCCGCCCTGCGCCCCGTTTTCAAAACCCCGCATGGACTTGAGGGCCTCAAACATTTCCAGGGCCTCCCTGTACCGCCCTGTCTCAAAGCGGCACCGGGCCTGAAAAAAGCGGAAGCGCCCGGCCCAGGCGCTCAGGCCGCAGCGCAGGGCCTCTTCTTCGGCCTCAAGGGCAAGGCGCTCCGCCTTGGCTATGTTCCCGGAAATATAATGGGCCCCGGCGGCATAGAACGAGGTTATGGCAAGCTCCTCGGCGTCCTTGTCCCGCCCGGCGTATTCCGAGGCAAACTGGAGATAGTCAACGGCGTCGCCCACCTTGCCCTGGCTGAGATTGACCAGGGC
>JAISCK010000153.1 GCA_031265635.1 Spirochaetaceae bacterium | reverse complement strand
CCCACGGAGTCATTGTAGTATTTGCCGAAAAGATCCGAGGAGGGGTCGCTTCGGGAAGTTCTTACCCCGTCGGTGTGGAAGAGTATGATCGCTATACCGCCTGAATCAATCACGTCTTTGACATTTTGAACCGAGCGTATGGGGCTTATATAGGCTGAAACGCCTTCGTTCCTGATGACCCTGAGCAGGTCCTCAAAACTTGTACCGCCGTCGCCCTGCCAGCCTATGGTCTGGCGCACCGACGAGACAGGGAAATATTTGCCCAGGGCCCAGCCTATGGCCATGGAGGCCGACGCGGGGCCGCAGTTCGAGGTAGTGCCGGTATTGAACTGCGTCCTGTACCAGTTAAAATCCTCCTCAAAAGAGTCGGCGTGCATGGTGGGTATGGGGCTTACAAATACCGAATAGTACTGTTCAAGATTATCGGGCTGGAGAACGGTAAGTCCGTAGTAGCCGGGTTTCTGGAAACGTACTTTTGTAAGGTACCTGTCGGATTCGCTTAAATCCAGGGGGGCCTGGGAAGGGTCCTGATACCTGGCGACCTTTACTATGCTCCCTTCGGCCACGAAATATTCATCAGGCGAGGAGAGCGTTACAAAGCGGGTGGTGTTATGCTCCCGTACCGAACCGGGATGGGGTATGTCTACATAAAGGGGATTGGAGCGGTATGTGGCGCCGGCCGCGTCCCGCGCGGTAAGCCTGACTACATAGGTCTTGGGAACCGTATATTCATAACTGGGATTGGGGCGGAAACCCCGCCTGCCGTCGCCAAAGTCCCATTCAAAAGATTGAAGGTTCTCTGCCGGCGGGTCAACGATATGAAACTGCACGGTAAGGCCGGCCTGCTCGCCGTTATCCCTGCTTTCAAAGGCTATGCGGGCATTCCTCACCGAACTCCGCGCCGGCGCCGCGTTACGCCGGGGCTGCCTTGCCATCTGCTGGAGCGCCGTTCTTTCGTGGTCCAGGGAAGGTATTTTGATAACCGTTCCGACCCGTATGCGGTTCGCGTTGGAAATATTGTTGTAGTACGCCAAAAGGTCATAGGAAATGCTGTACGAATAGGCTATTTCAGAGAGGGTCTCCCCCGGCCTGATACGGTATTCAAGATCGGTGGTACGGTCAAGCACGGGAGTGCCCGCGCCGGTTTCCTCTTCGCCGTCATCAAAGGCGGTGAGGGCCGCCCAGTTCTGCTCTTCTTCGGGAAGGAGCACCACCTGTGATGAGGCATAGTTGTCGGGCGGGTTGTAGTTTACCGCCACGTCATTGATCGTGGAGGTAAGGCTTCCCGGAGGAAGCACCGGGGAGATTACGGCAAAACAGACCAGAAACACCGCCCCGCAGAGAAGGAGGGCCACGCAGGAACGGGCGGCTATCTGGGATAACCGGGTATTACGGCAGAGGGACCGGCCCAGGCTGTTCCACAGGCCCGCCGCCCTTTTTACCCCGCCGGTAAAGAAAGCGGGTATACGGAAGCATTTTTTTCGCCGGTACAAAGGCACCGGTGTAAGATATACTGAATATCTGCGCTTGGCTGGTTTTTGGTTTTTTAAAAATCCTTCCATATCTGTACTCCATAAATCAGGGCCGCAAATCCGCCTGTCCGCGGGAAAAAAGCTGGTTTCGCGCTCAAAAACCGGCCCGTTACTTTTCTAATATCGGAAAAAACAGCCGGTTTTTTAAGGAAGACCCGGTTTATATGGATAGATACCCCCCTGTTCAACAATAATACCAGTATAAAGCCGGAAATGTCCAGCCCAAAAAGAGTACAAAGAACAAGCGCATGGAATACATCAGGGGGAATTCGGGAATTCGGGCCCCGACAGGCTGTGGGAGGTCCCGATTTCATCCCTGAACGGGATAAAACTCACCCTGAGACCGTTATAAACATCCCGGCGGTTCAGGGTAATGGAACCGTCAGGGGCCTCTTCCTTTTTGACTTCCATGATATACTGGCGTCCCGGAGGGCCCAGGGGCAGTACCATGATGCCTCCCGGACTGAGCTGTTTTAAGAGGGGCGGCGGAATGTGGTCTATGGCGCAGGTAACGATGATCTTTTCAAAGGGGGCGTATTTTTCCCAGCCGTAATACCCGTCGCCGAGTTTCCTGTTTATGGAACCGTAGGAGGGATAGGACTTTTCCAGGTCCCGGTACAGCCGGTCCGTTTCGATAAACAGGGGTTTGATGATTTCTATGGTATAAACCTCGGTGGTCAAATAGGAAAGAATCGCCGACTGGTAGCCTGAACCGGTTCCTATTTCAAGAACCTTTTCCCCGGAATTGATGGCCAGAGTGGTGGTCATCATGGCGACCACGTCCGGGTCGGTAATGGTCGCCCCATAGCCTATGGGAAGCCAGGTATCGGCATACTCAAGCCCCCTGTTTCTGTCCCGGACAAAATGTTCCCTGGGGGTGAGCAGAAAGGCCCGCATATCCTCAGGCCGCTTGAGTTCCGAGGACTCGACAAAATCCTCGGCCAGCTTCCACCGTTCCTCAAGAAAGGCCGGGGAATCATTGCGGTTGTTGCGCATCCAGGAAAGCCAGGCTTCCTTGGTGTCTATGGACATGGACCTGGCCAGGGCCGGGCCGTCGTATTTCGCCACGCCGGGAAGAGTCTCAAAGGCCAGGCCGTATTCGGCGCTGTCGGTCCCCATCTCGACGGCTATTTTTGCCGCTTCTTCCACGGCGGTCTGGGCGGCGACTTCTTCATAGGATACAACCCGTTCGGATTGGGAAGAAACCAGGAGGGGCAGGGTAAGGCCGAAAATAAAACCCAGCACAAGGCCCGCCGCCAAAGTAACCACGACAACAGCGGATATGGAATTCAGGAAAAATTTCATGATACATTGAAGTCTAAAAATATTCAGGCTTTATGTCAATACCCCGTAAAAAAGCCCCGTAAAAAACCCCGCGAAAGCGCGCTTGTGAATAATCAGCGCTTTTGCTATACTTCCCCTGTATGAAAAACACCAGACTGATTGCGCTTTTTTTTATTTCCATTGCGGGAATCTCCTATGAACTCTATGTGATGCGGATTTTTTCCGTAGGCGGCTGGTCTAATTTTGGCTCCCTGGTAATCTCCACGGCCCTTCTGGGCATAGGCCTGTCCGGTATTATTCTGACCCTTCTGGCCGACTGGGTAAAACCCCGGACCGAAATGATACTTTCGGTTTCCGCCATAAGCCTCCCCCTCCTGATGACCGGGGCGACGATCATAGCCCAGTTGGTTCCCTTTAATCCGGTATTTCTCGCGTCCGATTCGCGGCAGCTGTGGTTTATAGGCGCGTACTATGTCATTTACGGCGTCCCCTTCCTGGTCATTGCCGTTTTTACCGGGGTGGCCTTTGTGGATTTGAAAGAACAGATTCAGAAGGTGTATTTCTGGAACATGATAGGCTCAGGCGTCGGCGGGTTTTTCATCATAGTGTTCATGTTCCTGCTTCCTCCCCAGTACCTCATACTGCCCATACTGGGCCTTGCGATAGCGGCGGCCCTCTTTACCTCGGTGTCCTTTAATCCCGATGGCGGGAGTTTTTATTTTTCAGGCGTCAAGCTCCTTGTCCTGGTCATTACCGCCCTCGCTTCGGTCTTTTCCTGCTTCTTCTGGGGCGGCATACGGGTCTCCGATTTCAAGGCCATAAGCTATGTACGCAAGTATCCCGATTCAAAACTGGTTCACCATTCCTTTGGTCCCGGCGGTGAATACCATGTGTATTCTTCCCAGTATTTTCATTTCGCGCCGGGGCTTTCGGATAACGCGGCCCTCAAAATCCCCCAGATTTCAAACCAGCTTTACTGGGGGCTCTTTGTGGACGGTTCGGGCCCCATAGGCATCATGGGAAGCCTCAGGGAGAGCGAACAGGCCTACATGGATTACCTTCCCATGGCCGCTCCCTATACCACCATTGCCAATCCCGACGTGCTGCTCATAAGCCTTTCCGGGGGCATTAACGCCCAGGTCGCCCGCTACAAGGGGGCAAGGAGCATCGACATTGTGGAGCCTTCTTCCGAAATGATACGGCTCCTCAAGGATGACAGTAATGTTTCCCGTTTTACGGGGAACCTCCTCGGTTCCGGCAGCGTCAGGGTCATTCAGGGAGAAGGCCGTTCCTACTGCCAGGATCACCGGGAAAGCTATGACCTTGTCGAAATAAGCCTTGTGGATTCCATCGGCCTTTCCGATTCAGGCGGCTATCCGGTGCATGAGGACTATAAGTATTCCGTAGAGGCTTTTAAGGAATACTTTGCCAGCCTGAAACCCGACGGAATGCTTTCCATCACTGTATGGGACAGGCTCAATCCCCCGCGCAATGTACTCAAACTCCTCAATACGGTCATTCAGGCAATGCGGGAATCGGGGATGGAAACAAACGGGGAGAACCTTTACTCATTTGGGCTTTTTATGTCTACCGCGACCATACTGGTCAAGAACGGGAGCTTTACCGAAGGGGAACTTTACGACCTCAATAATTTTGTGCGAACCCGTTCTTTTGAACTGCTCTATGCCCCCGGCGCGGAACTTCCCCAGAGGGATATCAATATACTCATGGGCGCTTACCGGGACCATTTTGAGGGCAAGGGCGCCGGGGAAGCGGTGGAGAGTTTTACCAATGCCGATATGTACCGGGCCGCGATTCCCGAATTCCTTTCGGGCGCCGGGGCGGATCTGGAAAAGCGCTACATCTTTGACATAAGGCCCATACGGGATTCGAGGCCCTATTATTCGGGCTTTCTGAAACTGAGAAACCTTCCTCTGTACCTTGACCAGATAGAAGACGTGTCCGAGGAATGGGGCTATCTGCTCCTCCTGGGCATGCTGGTCGAAGCCTGCATTTTTGGCGCCATAGTGATTTTGATTCCTGTCGCCGGCCGCTGGAAAGAACTTTTTAAAAACCGCAAAGGAACGGTGCGGGTAATACTGTACTACGCGGGCCTGGGTCTGGGGTATATGCTCATCGAAATCTACCTTATCCAGCGCCTGGGAGTGTTTCTTTCCAATCCCACCTATTCGGCAAGCATAGTCATAACGGTGATGCTGATTTTTTCGGCCCTGGGAAATATCACGAGCAGTTTTGTCAAAAAGTACCGGTCCTGGGTTGTGCCCGCTTCCTGCCTCCTGGCCGTCTCGGGTTTTCTCTTTTATATTTTCGGCCTTGACGGTTTTCTCGCGTCCTTTCATTCATCGCCGCTTTTTGTGCGCATACTGGCGGCCTCGCTTATCATAGCGCCCGTGTCTTTCTTCCTCGGCGTCCCCTATCCCAACGGCCTTGACAGCCTCCAGCAAAACAAACCCCACCTTTTACCCTGGGCCTGGGGCATGAACGGCGGCCTTTCCGTAGCCGGAAGCGCCCTGGCGCGTATACTGGCGGTCTCAAGCGGCTTCCCCGTCCTCCTGGCCGTAGGCATCGCCGTCTACCTCATGGTCGGCGCGCTTTTCCCGGTAAATTTGGGAAAGGCCGAAACGTAAGTCGGATGATGTGGGGGCCATTTTATAAATATAACAGGTGTAGTATGAAAATCACATATAAAGCATGTATTCTTCTTTTTATTTTATTTTCATGTAAAAACAACCAGGATAAAGAAATTAT
>JAISCK010000045.1 GCA_031265635.1 Spirochaetaceae bacterium | reverse complement strand
GGGGACACAGGCCCTATGACTTTTTCTATAGCTTCCCGCGAAGTACCGCCCGGCCTCAATATGCGGGGAAGGGACGAAGTAAGGTCCAACACGGTGGATTCGATGCCTACCCGGAGTTTTCCGCCGTCAATAATATAATCAACCCTGTCCCCGATCTGGTCCAGCACATGTTCAACCCTGGTAGGGCTGAGGCAGCCAAAGAGATTGGCGCTCGGCGCGGCTACGGCGGCGGTAGAAGCCCTGATAAGTTTTTGGGCAAGAGGATGATCGGGAAAACGCACCGCCGCTGTTGTAAGCCCGCCGGTGGCAAGTTCGGGGACTTCATTCCGTTTGGGAAGAACCAGGGTAAGAGGTCCCGGCCAGAGCGATGCGGCAAGCAGGCTAAGCCTTTCCCGCCCTTCCTTTTCCATAAGGGAAAAATCAACGACGCGGTCCAGGGTGTCAAGGCTTGCGATATGAATAATCAACGGGTCAAACAGGGGCCTTTTTTTTGCGGCAAAGACCTTTGCCAGGGCGGCGGGATTAAAAGCGTCGGCGCCGAGGCCGTAGACTGTCTCGGTAGGAAAGACGACAAGACAGCCGGCACTGAGAGCCGCCGCCGCTCTGAGTATATCCGCATCACAGTCTGAAAGGAGTTCCATAGTTCCCTCAAGGACGGGCCTGCTGTTTTTGCCAGGAAACCTGTTTGCTGAACAAAACGCCGCCGTCTGTTTTTTCAACTTCCTCAAAACCCAAACGCTTCAGGTAGGTCTTATGGACGGGCACTTCCGCCTTGGCCACAAAAACATCCCCTTCGGCGGCAATCTCTTTCACCGCGGTTTCAAAAAAGAATTTCGCGTTTCTGTAATCCCGGAAAGCGGGTACGGCATAGTCAAGCAGTATGGCTATCTCCGAATCAGGACCTTTCCTGAACGCGATCAGGGAAACAGGCAGCGTTTCCCTAAGTATGAAATAACAATCCGCGCCCGCCAGGGTCCCGGTCTCAAAATCGGGATTAAAAGACGGAAAGAAGCGGCATATATCCTGAGAATGAAAATCAACAAAACGCCGTACATAGATATCGGCGCCGGGGTCCACGCGGGAAACCGCAAACGTGTGCGGCCCTTTATCGCGGCGTCTCATGCGGATGAGGTAATAGACATTGACTCCTACGGTAAAGAAATTGAGAATCACCACCGACGCCGAATGAATACCCGCCCCATACGCGGCAAAGGCAATTGATCCTATCAGATTGAAGGTCCTGAGCCGTCTGATATTCTGCATGGTAAGACTCAGCGCCACCAGCAGGGAAGCCCCTATTCCGAACCATTCCAGGATCATCCTCGTATTCAGCGCGTTCATGATTACCTCCGTATATTCGGGTTATTGACCGGGCTTTTCGGCGTCATGCCCTCAAGCACTTCCCGTGCGTTCATCGCCGTCATGGTCTTTAGAACAGAGACCGCCTCTTCGCTGTAATAGGCGCTGTGGTCGGTGAGTATC
Organism: Spirochaetaceae bacterium; assembly: GCA_031265635.1. Lineage (GTDB taxonomy): Bacteria > Spirochaetota > Spirochaetia > Treponematales > Breznakiellaceae > JAIRTD01. Next base: position 2,167 of record JAISCK010000045.1, on the reverse strand, counting down.
ACATTCTCAAGACCCAGAAGGGGGCTGGTTTCGGGAAGCGGTTCCCTTTCAAAAACATCAAGCCCGGCGGCGCTTATCTTTCCCGATACCAGGGCCTGGACCAGGGCCTCCTCATCAACAACAGGCCCCCGTGAAGTATTGATAAGTATAACACCGTCTTTCATGCGGCTTATGCTTTCCCGGTTGATTATGTGCCTGGTTTCTTCCCGGAGCGGTATGTGAAGCGAAATAAAATCCGACTCCCGTATAAGATCGTCAAAACAGGCGGCCTCGCCTGTCATGCCGGGAAGCAGCCTTTCCCCGCCGTGATGATCGTCGATGAGTATGCGGCTGAAACCGAAGCCCTGAATCTTTTCCCAAAAGGCCCTGCCTGTCGCGCCGAAGCCCATGATGCCCAGGGTACGGCCCGACATGCGCCTTATGGGCGCCTTGATATTCCACCGGCCTTTACGGACAGCGTGGTCCTTGACGGGGATACGGCGCACGCAGGAAAGGAGCATGCCGAGGGCGTGTTCGGCTACTTCTTCGGTACAGTACCCCCGCACATTGGTTACCCATATTCCCTTTTCTTCGGCAACCCTTATATCCACATTGTCATAGCCTATGCCGTAACGGGAAATCACCCTGCATTTTTTAAGGTTGCGTATAACCCTGCCTGTCATGGGCGCCTGGTTGACCAGTATGGCGTCGGCGTCGGCACAGGCTTCCGCCAATTCATCCTCGTTATGCCACGAAGCGACAACAAGTTCGGCGCCAAGGCCGGCAAGGGCTTTTTCTTCTTCATCGTTCCAGCCGAAACGGTCATCACTGATTACTATCTTCATGGAACTCTTAGTCTATGCCCCGCTTCGGGACTCTTCCCAAGAGACGCCCCAGCGGCCGTAATGAACGCGGGACGCGTCATAGCGGTCGGCGGGCCTGTGCGGATGGGCCGGATATCCCAGCGCTATCATGGACACCGGCACTATATGGGAAGGAAGAGCGAAACGGGCGGAAAATATTTTGACCCTTTCCATGTCCGGATACCAGCCGAGCCATACGCCGCCGAGTCCCTCTTCTTCAATTTGAAGCAGAATATTCTCTGTTGCCGCCGAAAGGTCCTGAACCCACCAGGCCCCTTCGGAATCATCAAACTTGCTCCGCTCGGTATCGGCGCAGCAGGCAATGGCCAGCGGGGCCTTTTCGACCATACCGGCCCAGGGACTCATCCCCGCTATGGCCTTGAGGTCCTCCCTGTCGCTTACCAGAAGAAATTCCCAGGGCTGCTTGTTATGGGCCGACGGCGCCTGGAAACCTGCCCTGAGTATACGTTCAATCTTGTCATCTTCCACCGGTTTCGGCAGATAGCTCCGCACGGAGCGGCGGGTAAAAATTACGGACATTATGCACTCCTCATTGGGGCAGTATAGTATATTTATCCCGCCTTGATAATCCCGGCGTAAACGAACCAACACGAATGGATTTACCGGCCTCAAGACTGCACAGCCGGCGTCCTGCCTTACAATGAACGGAAAAACCGTTTATCATACGGAGGATACCATGAACGCTCATCAGACTGATTTTTCAACGGGTAAGGTTTCGCGCAATATTCTGGAGCTGGCGCTGCCCATGACCGTTGCGCAGATACTGCATTTACTTTACAACATCGTGGACAGAATTTATATCGGGCGCATTCCGGGAACCGGAGCATTGGCCCTTACCGGTGTGGGCCTGTGTTTTCCGGTTATTTCGTTTGTGAACGCCTTCTCCCAACTCTTTGGAATCGGCGGCGCGACCCTGTACTCCATGGCGCGCGGCAGAGGCGACGGGGAAGAGGCGGAGAAAATCATGGGCACGTCTTTCAGCATGCTGTTCTGCGCGGGAATTTTCCTGACTGTCCTGGGCCTGGTCTTTCACCGGCCTGCTCTTTACCTGCTGGGAGCCAGCGACGAAACCTTCCCTTTTGCGGGAGAGTACATCAGGATTTACCTGTTGGGGAATCTCTTTGTCATGCTCTCTCTGGGAATGAATCCTTTCATCAACAATCAGGGCTTTGGGCGGACGGGCATGATGACGATCCTCTTTGGCGCCGTGGCCAACATCATCCTGGACCCCCTTTTTATTTTCGTCTTTCGTATGAATATCCGCGGAGCGGCCATCGCCACAGTCCTTTCCCAGTTTCTGTCCG
>JAISCK010000155.1 GCA_031265635.1 Spirochaetaceae bacterium | reverse complement strand
GCGTCAACGGCTCGCTCAGGCAAACCGCATTCAGACACAGGAGCAGGCTTAGCTTCGGTAACATTTTCTAAATGAGGCATCCTGCCTTTTCGGTAACATTTCAATATGAGGCATTTCGGGGTTCATCAGGTCCATGAAGCGGAATCAAATTGAAAGCCATTCAGAACCAAATTCCCGGAAAATTGCCCTGTTTCAGCGGCCTTGTCTTCGTAATTCCTTAAACAGCGTCCCTACTGCAGCGGCAGCACCTGTTCCAGGGGAATGGAAAGATACACGTCCTGGTTCTCGCCAAAAAGCCGGGTCGCGTCAAAAAGAACGTCGGCGTCAAGCTGTACCGCGCCGCAGGAAAGCGTATAACGGAGTATGTTCCCGTGGGGTATGCTTCCCTTTACGGTTCCCTTAATCTGTATCACGCCGTCCTGCGCGCCCTGCGCAGCGGCGCTGACGCTTATCACTTCGGGCCGTATCGCTACATGCTCTCCGTCAAAGCCCTGGCCGCTCGCGGCGCTAAAATCCGACGCCGTCAGTATATTGTAATGGCCGATAAACGACGCGGCGAATTTCGTCCTGGGTTTTGTGTAAAGTTCTGTCGGAACCCCTGACTGTTCAAGGGCGCCTACATTAAAGAGATGTATTTTGTCGGACATTACCATTGCTTCGTCCTGGTCGTGGGTTACGAATATGGTCGTTATTTTAAGGCGCCTCTGTATCCTCCGTATTTCAATTTGAAGGTTCCGCCGCAGAAGCGCGTCTATGGCGCTCATGGGCTCGTCCAGAAGCAGCACCTTGGGTTCCATTACCAGGGCCCTGGCCAGGGCCACCCGTTGCTGCTGGCCGCCCGAAAGCTGATTCGGATACTGCCTGAGTTTTTCCGAGAGGCCGACCAGTTCAAGCATAGTCTTGACCTTTTCCCGTATAAGGGCCTTCTCCATCCTTTTGATGCTGAGTCCGAAACCTACATTCTGCGCCACGGTCATGTTGGGAAAGAGGCTGTACTGCTGGAACACCATTCCTATCTCCCTCTGCTTGGGAGAAAGATCGGTGATGTCATTATTGTCAAGGTATATCTTCCCGCTGCTTACCGACTCAAGCCCCGCGAGGCAGCGGAGCAGGGTGCTCTTGCCGCAGCCGGAGGGCCCAAGGAGCGTTACCAGTTCGCCCTTTTCGACGCTTAGGTTTATTCCCTTCAGGGCCTGGGTCTCGTTGTCAAAAGTCTTGATAATATTTTCAAACTGAATATAGGCCATGCTATTCCTCCGTAATCTGAACCGCTTTCCCCGTATTCCGGTTCTGCAGATAATAGGCTACTCCCGCGACAAGCAGAATAAAAAAGAAAGTAATCAATATGATGACGCTGATAAACTGACCCGGTTTGTCCCGGAAATTGTAGAGCAGTTGCTGGGGTGTCAGATAACGGCTGCCGGCGATAATTTTTATCACTACATAGTCGGTAAAAATACGGGATATGCCCAGAAGGGCGGCAACCAGAATGCCTGACACGATATTGGGAACCACTATGACCAGGAAGGCGTAGAGTTTTCCGGCGCCGAGTATTTCAGCCGCCTCAATAAGCTGCCGTATGTTCACCGCGTGCAGATTGTTCCTGATGCCCTGGTACACAAAGGGCAGTATGATGACGCAGTAGATAAACGTAAGCATGACCAGCCGGTTTCCGAAAGGCGTCGGGCTTCCGGCGTACAGGGTCAGGGCCGAAATAGCGAGTATCACCCCGTTCACCGTATGGGGCAGCATACAGATGCTCTGTATGTATTTATCCAGAAAGGGAAAATACAGTATCGAAGAATACAGGGCAAGAATGACGACAAAGCCGCTTATAAAAATCGGGACGATTGAGATAAGCAGCGCCCTGAATACCGAAGGCCAGAAACGCACATCGCTTAAAACCTGGTCATAATAGGTCAGGGTGAAACCCGAAGGCGCTATGCCGGCCCATCCGGTTACAAATGAATAGATGACGATGACCAGGAAGGGCGTAGCGAGAAAGACAGCCGCGAAAAAAAGGACCAGGCGGGGGAAGACTTTTTTCGTTCTCATTTATACCCTCCCTTGTAGAACACGGTCCTGAACAAATTGCAGAGCCCTATGACCGAGAGCATAATGGCTACCATCACCAGGGAAAGGGCCGAACCCATCTCCGGCTGGGGCGCCATTTCGCCCGTATACATGGAAGTAATTTTTATGGGAAGGAGAGGATAGTTAGTCGACATAAGCATAAAGGGCGTGGCATAGGCGGTAAGGGCATTGGCAAAGAGCATGCCGAAGGTTCCCGCAAGGCTGGGAATAAGCGCCGGAAGGCCGACCCGCCACCAGAATTGAACGCCCGAAGCCCTCATCAGTTCCGCCGCTTCCCTCCACTCGGGCCGTATGGCCTGGAAGGCCGGAAACATAAGAAGGGTTCCCAGGGGTATCTGAAAATATACAAAGAGAACCAGTATCCCGTTGCTGGAATACAGATTGAAACTTTTAACCAGGTCAATGTTGAGTACCCTCAGGATGAGGGTAAAGATTCCCGCGTTGCCTACCATAAACATAAAGGCATAGGCCAGGGGAAGACCCGCAAAATTCGAGAACATATTGAGAAAGGAAAGGTAGCGGCCTTTGGCCTTGTCGGTAATGCGGGTAACCGAAAGGGCCGCGACAAACGAAATAAAAAGCCCTATAAAGGCCGAAAGAAAAGACAGGTACAGGCTGTTTCGTATACAGGCAAGCGTGGTCCTTTGGGTAAAAATGTCAATGTAATTCCGTACCGAATAGCCCGCCACACCCGGAACCACAAAACTCTTGACAACCATACTCACCATGGGCAGGAACAAAAAGAGCAACGCCAGAAGCAGGAAAGGCAGCACCGGCAGCGCGTGGATAATGTGCGTAATGCTTTTTGCAGGCTTCATCATTGACCCCCTTCTCTGAAATACCGGCCCCCAGGGACCGGTTAAAAAAGAGGCTGTTTCAAAACCGGAATTTTGAAACAGCAGCCTTGGATTCAGGCGGAAAAGCGGGCGCCTGTAGAGCTGTACCCGCTTTTCCTTGATGCCGCGCACCGTTTCATATAGAGAATACTTATCGAATGAGGGGTATGACCTCTTCTTCCCACAGTTTGCCCACTTCCGAGCAGGCCCTGGCAAGTACGTCGGGATCATTTATGGCGACAGCGTTCCTGTACTGGTCGGAAGGCAGCAGCCTGGCCTGAACATCGGAAGGAAGCGTTACATCCCTGATGGGACGGGCAAAACCCCTGGCCCGGTCAATCTGACCCTCGTCGCTGAGCAGATACTCAATAGCAAGCGCCGTGGCGTGGGGATGGGGAGACGTTTTGTTGAAGATGAGACAGTAGCCGGTGGTAATGGCGCCGTCCTGGGGAATAACAACTTCAATCTTGACATCGGTATTCCGGGCATTGATGCTTTCCTTCCAGCCCAGGCAGCTATAGTCGTAGTAGTTGGCGGAAATTTCTATCTCGCCCCTGGCAAGAGCCTCGCCCGCATACGCGCCGGTAATCCTTCCGGCCCTGGCAAGGTCCTTGAAGAATTCGATGCCGGGCCTTACATTGTCGAGCCCGCCGCCGTAGGCGAGAGCCGCTCCTATGACCATGGCCTGGGACGAAGCGCCGCCGACCACGTTGCCGACGCTGACTTTGTAATTCCCTTCTTTAAGTTCTTTCCAGGTCCTGGGAATCCTGCCGCCGGTAAGATTGGTATTGATGGCCCAGGCCATGGTTCCCGTATAACTGAGAATCCAGCGGGCGTCAGGGTCCTTGGCCCAGTCGGGAATGGTATTCCAGGTGCTGGGTTTGTACCCCTGCACCACGTCCTCGTCAATGGCGACCTTTCCGTAGGCGTGGCCCACATCGCCAATGTCCTTGGTGGGGCTGTCCGCCTCGGCCTTGAAAATCTGTATTTCCTCGGCGGAACTCATGTCGGTATCAAAATGGGTAAGCCCGTATTTGTCGCTGAGGGCCTTCCATGAACTGCCCCAGTCGGCCCAGTCATCGGGCATGCCGACAGACTCAATGTGCCCTTCTTTTTTCGCTTCCGCGATAAGCTGATCAAGGCTAAGACCGGAGAGGTCTACAGGACCCGCCGCTGTCCTTTTTGAACAGCTCCCAAAAACCAGGCCGGCAGCCAGCGCCAGCGCGAAAACAGCCGCCAAAGATTTTCTTGTCATTATGTTTCCTCCTAAAGTTTATGTGAAAACGTTTGCATATAATTCTAATTCATCTGCTTTTTTTTGTCAAGGGGACGAATTCTTTGGAATTTTACCGCAAACAGGAGGAAGAATGTACCATATCAAAGAAAAATTTACCACAAAGAAGTCAAATAAGTAAAAGTAAGGAGGAAAAGAGAGGAAGGGGGGCGCATTTCCACACGGTCGTTTGGCATTGCGGCATACGCGACGCGCCCCCCTGCACGGGAGCCTTGCTGTGCAAGTCTCCCGCTACCCCCCCTGTATACGGAGGGCGGATCACCCGCAAAGCGGGTCGCGCCATGAATGGCGCTGTTTCCCAAGCCTGTCCGCCCAAAGGCGGACAAGATGGAGTTTGCTGCGCAAACTCCGACGCTTTAATCCTCCATGGATGGCGGATTAAAGCGCGTCTTCCGCTTCTATAATATAAGCAATATAGTCGCCCTCGTTCCGTTTCCCACTCCATTCATCAAATTGCGTGGCGTCAATAACAAAGGTTCTGTTATTTATTATCACAATATTCCAGGCATGGTTTGCGGGAGGAAAACCGTACACATGAGGAGGATTATTGTTGTTTGTTTTAATTTTTTCCCAATCCGCGTCCCGGTAAACACCGTCATATTGCCCGTTCATATTGTTGTTTACGCCAAAGTCTCTTCCCCTGCGGACGCGGAAATTATGAGCGTTTGTATCAAGCCATTTGGTAACTTTGGCAATTACATTATGAGGAGCTTCACCTGATGTCGCAACATAATTTTCCAGCCCTTGCTGTTCGGCAAGGCGGGCAAGCTCCATCGCGTAATCCGAACATACCCCGCCCAGTTCGTTTTGTCCTTGTACCGCATTTCCAGAATCATTATCCAGGCTGCCTTCTTTTTTTAAATCATAAAAAAACAAAGCGGCCGCATCATCACGGAGTTTTTTTGCTACAAGAAAATCCGCGTCGGAAGCATCCTGTTTAAATGTTTGCTTTACATTTTTGTAGAATTTTCCGTACCAATGGAAACCATCGCCTCCGTTTGTAAGCCATAGTTGTATACCTTGTAATTTATACGGAATAGTCCATGTTTGTCCGTCTTCCGCAAAAAAGTATATTTTACTTGAATTAAAGCTGTAGCGGCCTTTTATACTCCCATCGTCCCATTCTTTTATAAAACTGTTTCCCGAAAAAATTATTTTGGCGTTTGACGC
>JAISCK010000143.1 GCA_031265635.1 Spirochaetaceae bacterium | reverse complement strand
GAACTCTTTATGGCGGACAGCGGCGGAGTCAAAAGTTTTACAAGCGGCGAACTCAGGTTGTATGAGCGGCGATAGTTCACACAGGGCTTGCCCCGCGTTCTCCCCCCTGATACACTTATAACACTATGCTTGATTATCGATTTATCGCTGAGAATCTTGAGGCAGTCAAAAAAAATATCACGGACCGGAATATGAAGGCTGACGCCGGCGCGGTGGTGCGGCTTTTCAACAGGCGTACCGAACTTACCACGGCCCTGCAGGAACTGCAGCAGAAGCGGAACAGCAATGCCGCAGTCATGAAAAAGGCCGGGTCTTTAAGTCAGGATGAACGGAACGCCCTCATTGAGGAAGGCAAAAAACTTAAAGACGACATTGCCGCCTGTGAGGCCGAACTTGCCGGAACCGAAAAAGACATGGAGCTTGAGGCAAGGCGTATTCCCAACATGGCCCATCCGTCAGCCCCGGTGGGTAAAGAGGACAAGGATAACCTTGAGGTCAAGCGGGTGGGGACGCCGCCGAAATTTGATTTTACCCCTGCCGACCATGTAAAACTTGGGCAGGACCTTGATATTATTGATTTTGATTCGGGGACCAGGGTTTCGGGGACCAAGTTCTACTACCTCAAAAACGAAGGTGTTTTTCTTGAACTGGCCCTGACCCGCTATGTTCTTGACCTGCTGGTGAAAAGGGGCTTTACCCCTTTTATTACCCCCGATGTCGCAAAAGAAGAGATACTTGAAGGCATAGGCTTTAATCCCCGTGGCGCCGAGTCCAATGTCTACACCCTCGAAGGCGAGGCAAGCTGTCTTGTGGGGACTGCCGAGATCACCCTGGGCGGCTACTATTCGGATACCATTATCCCGGAAGAAAAACTTCCGCTGCGCATGGCGGGGCTTTCCCACTGTTTCAGAAGGGAAGCCGGGGCCGCGGGCCAGTTTTCCAAGGGGCTTTACCGGGTGCATCAGTTTACCAAGGTAGAAATGTTTGTCTACTGCCTCCCTGAAGAATCGGACCTTCTTCATGAAGAACTTCGTTCAATAGAAGAAGAAATTTTTTCCGGCCTGGAAATTCCGTTCAGGGTGGTGGACACCTGTACCGGCGATCTGGGCGCTCCGGCCTACCGCAAATGGGACCTTGAGGCATGGATGCCCGGAAGGGCGAATCCTCCCTCGCCTGACGGCGGCGAGTGGGGAGAGGTAACCAGTACGTCGAACTGTACCGATTATCAGGCCCGGCGCCTTAATATCAAATATAAGGGCAAAGACGGCAAGAACCGTTATGTTCACATGCTCAATGGAACGGCCATCGCTATTTCCAGGGGCATGATCGCCATACTTGAGAATTTCCAGGAGGCGGACGGTTCTGTGCGGATACCCAGAGCGCTGGTCCCCTACTGCGGATTCGAGCGCATCCGGCGACGTTAGGAGAAATTTATGAAAAGACTGGCGGCGTTTCCTGCCGTTTTGGTTCTGCTTTGCGCGTGCAAGAGTTTGGGACCGGTGATTCAGGAACCAAGACTGAGCCTTAATGATCTTGCCATTTCAGGCATTTCCTTTGAAGGAGTTGCTCTTCTGGCCAAGGTCAATGTGGAGAATCCCAACGCGTTTTCCATACCCTTTCCCCGCGTTGACTGGAATTTTTTTGTCAACGAACATTCTTTTCTTGCGGGAACCATAAAAGAAAATTTGAACATAGCCGGCAGGGCCATCTCGGTTATGGACATACCTTTTACGGTCAGCTATAAAGAACTTGCCGCTGTTGCCGGTTCCCTCATGGATCATGATGAAGCCGCTTGCCTCCTCCGGCTCTCCGCTGTTTTTCCCGTTCCCTTTCTGGAGGACAGACCCTTTACCAGGGAAGCAGGAATCAATATTCCCCTCTTAAAACTTCCCTCTGTTTCTTTTAAGGGCTTTTCCCTTAAAAACATAAGCCTCAGCCGCATAGAGGCGGAACTTATCTGGGAGATAGAAAACAAAAACGCCTTTGCCCTGGGTATAGAACGCTTTGATTATTCCTTCGCGGTGAACAACAATTCCTGGGCCGAAGGCAGCGCCGCCGGAAGGCCGCGCATAACGGCCAGGGGCAGAACATCCATACCGCTGACCATAAGCCTCAATTCGCTTTCCATGATTCAGGGCATTATGGGCATGGTGAATCAGGGAACCCCCGCATCGTATAGCTGTGACGGAAACATAACCCTTGCCCCTGATTTGCCGGGGCTTGGCGCATTCTCCCTGCCCTTTGCCTTTCAGGGGAGTTCCCGTCTGAAATGAGGAGAGCATGAAGGCCACCATTATCATCATTGACGGCATGGGCGGCGGCATAGGCGTACAGCTCATCACAAAAATCAGGGAGCTTGCTTTCCGGGATGCGGAAATAGTCGCCCTCGGCGCCAACGCCGTGGCCGCGGAGCGTATGGTAAAAGCGGGAGCCCACCGGGGCGCTTCCGGGGAAAACGCCGTCAGGGTCATGGCAAAGCAGGGAGACTTCATCCTTGGTCCTGTCGGCATTGTCATTGCCGACAGCATGATGGGGGAGATTACCGGCGGCATGGTCCGCGCCGTGCTGGATGCCCCGGCTGAACGGATACTGCTTCCCCTTGAGCAGGAACATTTTTATATCGCCGGACTTGAGAACCTTCCCCTGTCCGGAATGCTGGACCGCGCCGTGGCACTGCTCAGGGAGCGCATGACTGCCGGGGGATTTTCCACAACACCGGCGTAAAGTTCATACGCCGAATACGCTAAATTAATCCGCATTCCCCGAAGCGATTTCCCAATCGTACCAGGCCAGGCGGTATTCGCAGACGGCGCTTTGCAAACCAAGGCTTGCCTCGTCCAGACGGTTAGCCGCTTCCGTTACCGCGAGCTGGGTTACAAGGCCGTTGTCAAACGCTGTTTCCGCAAGCGCATGGGCGCGGCGGGCGGCGCTTTCGATAAGCCGGGCCGTTTCAATACGCTCGTTTGCTTCACTCAACCGCAGCCTGATTTCGATAAGCTCACGCTCTATGTCGTTTTGCTTCTTCATTAAATTGAGGGACGCCTTTTCCTGTTCAATCCGCGTCGCCCTTACGCGGGACAGACGGTAGCCGCCGGCAAAGAGCGGTATGTTTACGCCGAGGGTCAACTGCGCGGCGGTGTAGTCGTAATCTCCGGCCAGGGAGTCGTTTCCCATGCCGCCCCAGGCGTATGAAAATCCCGCGGAAATGGTTGGAAGAAAAGAAGCCGCCGCGGCCCTCTTGCCCAGGTCCGC
>JAISCK010000054.1 GCA_031265635.1 Spirochaetaceae bacterium | reverse complement strand
GTATGAACGATAATGATGCGTCCGGCGATTGAGGTAGGAAGGCCGAAGCCCACCACCAGGCCGAAGGACAGGGCGAAGCTTGAGGCAAAAAGGGTCTTGCGGTCTATTTCCCCGTTGATATAGGGGCCGTACATGGGCCTGATACCGTCATTAAAAACGGCGATGTTTTGGTTTGCCAGGTATGCGCAGATACCCCCGAAGGCCGCCATAACGATAAGCGTCAGGGCGTTGATTTGAAAAGCCATATATTCCTCCTTACTGAAAACCCGTTAAACAGAACCTGCCCGTAACGCAGACACATCACGGACTCAGGGCTTCCTTAAAAACCGCGTTTTCACAGCCGCCGGGCAGGAAAACGCAAGATTATTGAGCCCTTTCAAAACCTGCCCGGGTTTTGAAAGGGCCTCTATTTTTCTTCGATGGCCTTGAGTATAAGGGGCAGTACCCGCTCGGCGTCATAGTTGACAAAGCCGAAGGCGGCTTTACCGGCCTTGACCGCCGATGATATTTCTTCCTGCCCCATGACCTTACCGGGCATGCTGACGGTAATACACTTGTCCTTTCCCAAAAGACCCAGGGTTATGCCCAGGGCCCCGCCCGCTCCCGTGGCACAGGAACCGAAATAGTAATCAGCCTGTCCGTTCTTGACCGCCATGGTCGCTTCAATGTCGCTCATGACGGCGACATCGGCCTTGCCACCCGCAAGTTTTCTGAGCAGTTCCCCAATGGCTTTTTTATCCATCTGCCCGCCTACGACAAATTTCATCGGATCCTCCAGAATATAGGTCGATTGTAACAGCCCTTTGCCGCAGGTGTCAAGTTATTTTTTATTTGACAATAGTTTCAAGCAATTATATAATTAAATCATCAATATTCAGAATATTGAATAATGGAGTTGGAGTATCGATGGACCTTGATGAACGGCTTAAAGTACTGGTTTCCGGAAAGGTGATCACCGAAGACATCGAAAGGACCGTGCGCCGGGTAATTGAACGTTTCGGTTCCAGGTGGCGGATAATCTTGACCGAAGAAAACGGCAGCCGCATGGTTACCCACCTCGCCATGGCTCTCATGCGGATATGGCAGAAAGAAGAAGTCAGCCCCCTTGATGAGGACCACTACAGCGAATTTAAGTCCAGCGGGCAATTTTCCCGTTCTGTGGAAATAACCGGCGATATATGCGGATGGACTCCCCTGGAACTACCCGAATCGGAACGGCAGTATCTTGTCATCAATATCTGTCTGATTCTGGACGATCTAAATGAAGGTTAAGGAAGAATTCTTCAATAAAAACGGCCTTGCGGTGATGAGGCTTGCCGGGGAACTGGGGCACTACAGGGTCGGGGACCGGCTTCCGCGCGTACAGGACCTGGCGGAGCGGATGAAGCTTTCGGTGGGGACCACCCAGTACGGCATCAATTTCCTCAGGGAAAAAAATATTGTCTCCCTTGTCGCCAGGGGGCACCTGGGGACTTTTATTCACGCGGTAAACTACCATGCCCTCCAGGACTATACGGGCGCGGCGGTCAGGGCCTGCGTTATGCCCCTTCCGTATTCGCTGCGCTACGAAGGGCTGGCCACGGCTTTTTCCGGGCTGGGCAACGCCAAGGGCAGGGGAAAATTCTTCCTAGCCTTTATGAACGGCTCAAGCCGGAGAATAAAGGCCCTGCTTGAAAAGCGCTATGACTGCGCCCTAGTATCCCGAATGGCCGCCGAGGAGCATATAAAACGCGGGTCGGCCATAGAAATCGCCGCCGCCTACGGCCCCCGGTCTTTTCTGGAAAACCACGTCCTGGTTTTCAGGACTAGAAGCCCCTTGGGCATCAAAACGCTGGGGCTTGACAGGGAATCGCTGGACCAGGTGCTGCTTTCAAAAAAATTTCTCAAAACCCGGCCCGGAATAAAGGTGGTAAACCTTGCCTATACCCACATCATCACCCGTCTCCTTGCCGGCGACGCCGATGCGGCGGTGTGGAACCTGGATTATATCAAAGAGCATCATCCCTCGCTGCGTTTTGCCCCCCTGGACCTTTCAGACTGCGCCGACACCATGACCGAGGCGGTGCTGGCCGTGCGTAAAGACGATATGATTGCCTCGGATTATCTTTCCCGGCATTTTCCCGCTGGAAAAGTACTAAAAACCCAGGAAGCGGTGCTCAGGGGCCGCCGCATTCCCGAATACTGAGGGTGCTATGACTTATATGCACGAACATCTGCGCATAGATTTATCCAAAGAAAAAGGCGATGACGACTGCCTTCTTGATTCCTTTGACCTTATCAGGGACGAACTTAAAGCCCTGGCCGCGAGAGGGCTGGCCAGGATAGTTGATATGTCCTGCGGGGGCATGGGAAGGGACTATGCGTACCTTGACCGCATGGAAGAAGAAACGGGAATAGAGCTGGTAGTTTCTACAGGATTCTACAAAGACCCCTTTCTTCCCCCTGAGGCGGAAAAGGGCACGGTACAGGAACTGGCCGCCCTCTTTACCGCCGACATCGAAACGGGCCGCGGCGGGAATCCACGCAAGGCCCGCGTCATAGGCGAAGTGGGCTCAAGCCTCAACAGGATGACGGCCAATGAAGAAAAAGTTTTCAGGGCCGCCGCCCTGGCCCATGAAAAAACCGGCGTTCCTGTTTCGACCCATACCACTCTGGGCACCCTGGGATTTGAACAGCTTGCGCTGCTCACGTCCCTGGGCGTTGATCCTTCCCGTATCATCATAGGCCATCTTGACCTTGCCGGCGATCTGGACCTCATCTTCCGGGTTCTCGATAAGGGGGCCTATGTGGAATTCGACACGATAGGCAAGATAAAGTACCTTCCCGATGAGACCAGGGCGGCCTTTATCAGCGCCTGCTGCCGGCGGGGATATTCCCTGCAGCTTTTGCTTTCCATGGATATTACGCGAAAGAGCCATCTCAGGGCTTCCGGCGGGCCGGGTTACGCCTACCTGCTGGACAATTTTCTCCCCGCCCTCGCCGGAGAAGGCGTGCCCCCGGCGGCTATAGATGATATGCTTGAGCACAACCCCGATTGTATACTCGGGGCGCGCCCGGAAAAAGTTTAAGGAGGTTCCCCATGCGGACTTTTCCCCTGCCGGCGCTGACTCTGGATGAGGCCCTGAAAAAACAGTTTGCCCTGGTAAGGGCTGTAACCAGGCATTTTTCCGGAACTGAATTTTTATCCGGCGGAGACCTGGGCCTGGCGCCCGGTTTCGGCCGTCCCCGAAGTACAGCCGGAGCCGAGGCTGTGCTTGCTGATTTCTTCGCTCAGGAGGACGCGGTGCTGGTCCGGGGCGCCGGGACCGGGGCCATACGGGAAGCGCTCCGGGCGGCTTTTACTCCCGGCGCTCAGGTCTTTATTCACGACGCGCCTCCCTATCCGACCACCGGGGTCAGCATCGAGGCCCTGGGCCTTACAACTATTGCCGCTGATTTTAACCATCCCTCCGAAGCCGGCGCGGCGTATAAACGCTCAGACGCGGCCGGCGCCCTGGTACAGCTTGCCCGGCAGAAGCCCGATGATTCCTACGATTACGAGGACCTTATCGCCCGGCTCAAGGCCGCCCTGCCTGACAAACCGGTGATAAGCGACGACAACTACGCGGTGATGAAAGTTCCCCGCATAGGATGTGAAGCCGGAGCGGACCTGAGCTGCTTTTCACTTTTCAAACTGCTCGGGCCCGAGGGTATAGGCTGCGTAACCGGCAAAAAAATCTATGTGGAAAAAATACGGGGCGCCCATTATTCCGGCGGCGTCCAGGTCCAGGGGCATGAAGCCATGGAGGTCCTCCGTTCCCTGGTATATGCGCCTGCGGCCCTGGCCGTACAGGCAAGGGTCTGCGATGAGGCTGCCGCCAGGCTCTGTTCCGGCGAGGTTTCCGGAGTCAAGGACGCCTTTGTGGTTAATGCCCAGTCCAGGGTAATCATCGTTGAGCTCGAAAAGGCCAATGCCCCGGAAGTATTAAAGAAGGCGGAGCGGTATGGGGCGGCGCCCTATCCTGTGGGTTCTGAATCCCGCTATGAAGTAACGCCGCTCTTTTACCGCGTATCGGGGACTTTTCTCAAAAGCGATCCGTCCCTGGCCTCCCGCATGCTGCGTATCAATCCCATGCGCGCAGGGGCGGATACGGTGCTGGACATACTTCGACAGGCTGTCGGGGAGGAGTAAGGTGTTTCTCTCTCTGCTCCGTTCCCGCAACCCCGAACTTGCTGATTACGCTTTTTATCTCCTGGAAAGGGGAATCATCGAAGCGGACAGCTACGTGCTGGACCTGGACCGTATCGAAGCCAACGCGGAACAGCTCGGAAAGGCAGCCCTTTCCCGCGGCCTGAATCTTTATTTCATGTCCAAACAACTGGGCCGTAATCCCCTGGTTTCCCGCCGGGTGCTTGACGCGCCGGGCTTTACGGGCATGGTAGCGGTGGATTTCAGGGAGGCCCTGCTTCTTCACGGTGAGGGTCTCCCGGTACGGCATCTGGGCCATTTGGTGCAGACGCCCCGCAGGGGCTGGGACAGGGCCCTGGACATGGGGCCTGAGGTAATTACCCTTTATTCCCTTGAAAAAGCGGAAGAACTTTCCAGCGCGGCCCTCAAGCGGGGCATGGTTCAGGATGTACTTCTCAGGGTCCGTGACAGGGACGATATAAGCTACCCCGGACAGGAAGGGGGTTTTACCCTTGATGAACTTGCCGGAAGCGCGGAAGTCATAGACGGGCTCGGGGGGATACGCCTGGCGGGTCTTACTTCCTTTCCTTGTTTTCTTTTTAATGAAAAAGAAAACAAGGCCCTTGCCACGCCCAATGCCCGCAGCGTTCAAAAGGGGGCGGCCCTGCTCAGGGAACTTGGCGCGGCCTGTACGCATATCAATATGCCCTCCTGTAACAGCCTTGCCACTCTGCCCCTGGCCGCCGGTCTCGGCGCTACCCATGTTGAACCGGGCCACAGCCTTACGGGAACCAGTCCCGATAATATTGAAAACCGCCTTGCTATGCCCGCTCTTTGTTATGTCACGGAAGCGTCCCACTATTCCGGGGGCAAAACTTCCTGCTTCGGCGGCGGCTATTACCGGCGGGGCAATCTCAAAAGGGCGCTGGTAAAAACTTCAGCCGGCCTTGAGGAAACTAAGGCCCTTGCCCCGGACAGTGAATCCATTGATTACCATCTGCGTATAGAAGGAAAATTTTCTTCAGGCGCTCCGGTGTGTATGGCCTTCCGTACCCAGATCTTTGTTACCCGGAGCAGGGTAGTACTGGTCGAGGGGCTGGCCTCTTCCCGGCCCCTGCTGCACAGTATATGGGATTCTCAGGGCAGGAGGCTGCCCGGAGGAAGATCATGAAACGCTTTGTGGAGATAGTTCTGGACGGATTCGGCATAGGGGCCATGGAGGATGTACGGGAACTCCGCCCCCAGGATATAGGCGCCAATACGGCGCTGCATGTTTACGGCGCGCTGCCGGGTTTCCGTCTCCCGGTTCTGGAAAGCCTGGGCCTGGGAAACGCCCTTCAGGCGGCCGCCCCCGGTTCGGCAGGCGGCCCCGCGCCGGCAAAAACGTGCTGTTTTGGTTTTCACCGCCTTGCCCATTTCGGCGCCGATACCTTTTGGGGCCATCAGGAACTTATGGGAACCAGGCCCCTCAAGGGTGAATCAGGGCCCATAGGGCCGCGCCTTTTTGCCATCAAGGAAGCCCTGGCAAGGGCCGGCCATGAACCGCGTTTTTACGGCGGGACGCAGCCTCGCTTTTGCGAGCCGGGCGCGGCGGCGGAACCGGGCGTGCTGGTGGTTGACGGGGCCCTGACCATAGGGGATAACCTGGAAACCGATCTGGGGGATAATTACAATGTTACCGCCGCCCTGGACATCATGCCCTTTGAAAAGGTCAGGGAAATAGGCGCCGTAGTCCGTTCCCTGGTTCATAACTCACGGGTTATTGTCTTTGGCGGCAGGGGCGTTACCCTTGACGACCTACTGAACGCCTATGAAAGCTCAGGACCCTTCGCGGGAGTCAGCGCCCCCCGTTCCGGCGTGTACCGCCGGGGCTATCAGGTGGTGCATCTTGGCTATGGGGTGGAGTCCCGGGTCCAGGTTCCCGCCATGCTGAATAAGGCCGGAATCACCACCGTGCTCATGGGCAAGGCAGCCGACATAGTGGAAAACTCAGGCGGCAGGAACATACCCGGCGTGGATACCGGAGAACTGCTTGCAAAAACAGCGTCCGTGCTTGATGAACTTGACCGGGGCTATATCTGCGTCAATATTCAGGAAACCGATCTGGCGGGCCACAGAGAAGATCCGGGGCTTTACGGGGAACGCCTGGCAACCGCCGATAGGGGCATAGGCGCCATTATAAAAAAACTTGCGGCAGGGGATATCCTGGTCGTTACCGCGGATCACGGAAACGATCCGGTCATAGGCCATCCCCGGCATACCCGTGAAAAGACCCCCCTGCTGGTTTACGGGCAAGGCATCAGGCCCGGTTTTATCGGAGGCCGTTCAAGCCTTGCCGATACCGGGGCGGCGGTTTGCGATTTTTTTGGAGCCCCCTTTCCGGAGGCGGGCAGTTCGTATCTGGGAAATATCCTGATCTGATCCGGTTCAGGGCATTACAACCGAAGCCGCTTAAGGAGGACTTAATGGTTTCCGGGGAATTTGTCATTACCAATCCGACAGGGCTGCATACGCGGCCGGGTAATGATTTTGTCAAAACGGCCAAACAGTTTTCCTGTTCCGTTACTGTTTCCAGGGGAGAAAGGAGCGCCGACGGCAAGAGCCTTCTCAAGCTCATGAAGGTGAACGTCGTCCAAGGGGATGTCATGGTCATACAATGCGACGGCCCTGATGAAGAGGCGGCCCTTGAAAGCCTGGGGAACTATCTTGCCTCCCTCAAGGAATAATATGCGTTTTGAAGGAACAGGCGCTTCTCCGGGCACAGCCCTGGGCAGGGCCGTTGTTTTCGTGCACCGTCTTTCCGGCGCGGGGGCCCCGGAAAACCCCGCCGGCGTGTTTTTGGGCGCCGAGGAAGAACTAGCCCGTTTCCGCGGGGCCGTTAAAACCGTGCATGCCCTGCTCCTCGATCTGGCAAAAGAGGGGGAAAAAAAATTCGGCGCGGACAAGGCGGGTATTTTTGAAGGTTACGCCGAAATACTCACGGACGGCGAGATTGAAGAAAGCGCCAGGGCCTTTATCGCGGGCGGCCTTTCCGCCGCCGGGGCGGGGCAAAAAATCATGGAAGACCTTGCCGGGGAATGGGAAAATATGGAAGGGCCCTATATGGCCCAAAGGGCCTCGGACCTCCGGGACCTGGGCAGGAAATTAAGCCTGGCGGCGTCAGGCGGACAGGCCCCTGAGCTTCCGGTCCTCTCAGAACCTTCCATTCTTGTAGCCGACGAACTCAGCCCCTTTGAGACAGCCGCCCTGGACCACCGCCTCCTCAAAGCCCTGGCCCTGGATTCGGGGGGCTCTACAGGCCATGCAGCCATACTGGCCCGTTCCCTGGGCATACCCTGCGCAGTCGGTCTCGGCGGCGCTTCTTCCCTGGTCAAAAGCGGTGAATTCTGCGCCCTGGACGGAGACAAGGGGTTTTTCATTTTGAATCCCGGTCAGGACGAAATTGAAATTTTCAGTTCCGGGGAAGAAGGGCGGGCCGTTTTTACGCCGCTGCCTGAAACGGTACGCACCAGGGACGGCGTCTCCATATCCGTATGCGCTAACATAGGTTCTGCCGGGGAAGCGGCCCTGGCAAAAGAGCGGGGCGCGGACGGCGTGGGTCTCCTGCGCACCGAATTCCTCTATATGAACAGCCTGCCCGGCGAGGATGAACAGTACGCGGCCTATGCGCGGATTCTCGAAATCCTGGATGGAAAACCCCTTACCATCAGAACCATGGATATAGGCGGGGATAAGGAATTCCCGGCGCTGGCTCTTGCCAGGGAAGAAAATCCTTTTCTTGGGTACCGGGCCATAAGGATAGGCCTTAAAGAAAGGGGCGTGTTTAAAACCCAGCTCAGGGCGGTACTCAGGGCCTCCGCCCTGGGAAAAACGGAACTTATGTTCCCCATGATTATTTCACCCGGAGAACTTAAAGAGGCAAAGGCCCTGTTTGAAGAATGCCGGAAGGAACTTGACCAGGAAGGGCTTGCCCAGGGAAGGCCGCCGGTGGGCATTATGATAGAGACCCCTGCCGCCGCCCTCATGGCCGGGGAACTTGCCGCGGAGGCTGATTTTTTCAGCTTGGGAACCAATGACCTCACCCAGTATACCCTGGCCGTGGACCGGGGAAACCCACAGGTCGCGTCCCTCTACGATCCCCTTAATCCGGCGGTACTGCGCCTCATGGCCGTAAGCGCGGATGCAGCCGCCAAAGCGGGCATTCCCGCGGGGATATGCGGCGAACTTGCCGGCGACGAAGCGGCCCTGCCCCTGCTTCTGGGACTGGGACTGGTCAAACTAAGCCTGTCAGGGCCGAAAATTCCCCTCATAAAAGAAACGATACAAAAACTAGATACGGACTCCTGCCGCGCCCTGGCCCGGAAGGCCCTCTCCCGCGCAAGCGCCGGGGAGGTACGCGCTCTTTTACAGCGCTTCCCCTGATCGATCTCAGGACGCGGCGGGCAAGCTCCCTGCCTCAAGACGCGGCGGGGTTTCCCTGTCC
This sequence comes from Spirochaetaceae bacterium, assembly GCA_031265635.1. Taxonomy (GTDB): domain Bacteria; phylum Spirochaetota; class Spirochaetia; order Treponematales; family Breznakiellaceae; genus JAIRTD01. The sequence goes on along the minus strand of JAISCK010000054.1, from coordinate 549 downwards.
GGGCGGCCCTGCCGTTCAAAGGAGTTATACTGTAAGTAAAGCAAGGTCAATAAGTTAAGCAGGGGGAGCGTATTGATTTCAAAGCGTTAAAAATTTCGGCTCCATAACAAGCCTTTTTCGACGCTGCTCCCCCTCGCTCCAAAGGTTTTTGCTGCGCAAAAACGCTTTTCCGCTACCCCCGCTTATTTTCTCCGGAGTACGCGCCAGGCCCCCGGCGCGCGAATTTCACCGCGCAGCGGAAGGCGGCGGCAGGATGCCTGGGAGTGTTCCTGGAGTTTTGCGGAGCAAAACTCCCAAGCTCAACGCGCTTTGCGCAGCGCAAGGGATAGGAGCGGAATAAAAACGCTTGGTTTTTGAGCCAATCCCGTTGGGATTGGCTTCCGGAGTTTGGGGCTCCGCCCCAAACTCCGCTTTTGCCCGGGCCGGCGTTTTTATTCGCAGTGGGGGTCTAATACCCAAGAACCCGCTCACCGGTTCGCGGGGGAGCTTAAGGGCGGTTAAAATTGGTAACACCAACAAAAAATGGTAGTAGACCCCCGCAGTTAATAA